>JAEOUI010000244.1 GCA_016839425.1 Promethearchaeota archaeon | reverse complement strand
CGGAGTACTTTTTTATTATTAATAGTATTGGTTAATAAAATAAGTAAGGTTTGGTTTATAACTATAATCAAGTAAAGAAAAAAACGACAACTGAAACCTATACCCGCGTTTCTGTACCACTTTCGTCGCCGAACGGTGGTCATGGGCATCAAACTAAGCGGCCTACCTAAAGCAAGCTCCAAGTACTTTTCGCTTTCATTTGGCCTTGCACCAAGGCTTTAGCTCGTTCCAACCGATCCCAAATGCCATTTCTTTGGCAATTCCAAGTCATTAATATAGGCACTAGGGCAGTGTCGTTTCAGGTACTAAAGTGCGATTTTCATCACAGTAGTTATCTACACCTTGCTTGGAGAGTGACGCGAGGTTCCTCAGCACCACGAGGGTACCGTCAGCCCATCAGTTTCATTTGTCAATATATTTTAATTATTAAAACATATTTATACTTTTACTTCATTTATCAATCTAATAATTAATTATCAATTCAAAAATTAATGAAAAGTTCTAAATGCTAAATTAGATTTAACTTTTCATGTAAAATATATGATTTTTGAAAAAATTCTTTATAAAAATTTAAAAGATAATTTTTGATTTTAAGACTCTTTATTTCGTATTGCATCCATATGATTTAAAATCAAGAGGCCAAACCAACATAAAAGTAATCCACCTCCGCAGAGAAATACAAATCTCATCATTTCAAGGCTGAAGCTTTCAAATGAATTTTTTTGGCGTGAAAGGTATGAGTACTATATTAAGAATTATAAGGAAACCTCCAATAATCATCAATAATAAACCTAAAAATTTCAAGCTGGATTTTGAATTTATCTTTGTCATTTTTATAAATAACTATTTAATTCATAAAATTTCAAATTATATTCATTAAATATAATTATAAAAACAGAAAAATGAATCACATTTTCCGTTAAATCAAACAATCTAAATTTAAAATTATTCAAAATTTTAAAAGGCGTTTTTAATGTTAAAATTCGAAAAAAAAAATCTTGAATTGAAAGACTTATTTCCTACTAATGAAAGATATTCATTTTTAGTAGGCGCAGGTATATCCATTGATCCTCCCTCCTCATTGATTTCTGCAAATGATATCGCTAAGGGATTAATTGAATTTTGTAGCCCTAAAGAAGAAATTAACAATTTATTATCATTAGATTTTGCTTCTTATCGATACGAGACTCTAATTGAATTTCAACAAGATCTACATGATCCTGACTTGGAATTTATGGATTTTTTTGAGGAATTTACGGACCCAAATTTAATCCATTACTGTCTAGCTGGCATTAATTTAATGGGGGCTAATATAGCCACTACAAATTTTGATTATTTTCTTGAGCTTAGCTTATCTAATTCAATTTTGAAAGAAAATCTTGGAAAGCAGATTGAATTAATAATTTCAAAAGAAGACTATGAAAAAACTAAATCTCTTGAAAATATCAGAAATAATGAAAAAATTCCCATTATTAAATTGCATGGTTCAAAAAAAAATATAATAACAAATGAAAACAAAACAGATTCTCTAATAACTACTACTAGTGCCTTCGGGAAGGATCGAGAAAAAGGAAGAATTTTCGATCTCGAAGTTTATAAAAAACCACTTTTCGATCAATTTCTAAAAAATCGTTGTTTAATCGTAATGGGTTATTCGGGGCGAGATGATTTTGATATTGGCCCTGCTTTAAAAGAAGCTAATAATATAAAAAGAATAATTTGGATAGAACATTCAAAATCTAATAATAAATTTGAAATTCATAAATTAACTGAAGATATAAAAGGAGAGAATAACCCATTAAATGATTATATCAAAGATATTAGTCCTCACCATCTAATGCTAAAGGAAATATTCATCAAACAAAATATTGAAATTTATATTATTAAAGGAAATACGATGAAAATAGCAAATAAACTTGCAGAAATCTTCTTACAAAAGAATTCAAGTCCTTATTATTCATTTTTCGATGAATTAAATAATCAATCAATTCAAATAGAGCAATCAGGTATCAAACGCTTCAGAGAATTTGGAAAAAAGTTCTACAAGGAAATGTTAGAGCAACAAAAATACGATTTTGCCTCTGGATTATTTTTAGATTTCGGAAATGTTGAAGAATCTTTGAGGTTAGCCAAAAAGGGTTTATTAATTTCGGAAAGATCAGAAGATTTAAGCT
The DNA here is from genome assembly GCA_016839425.1 of Promethearchaeota archaeon. The sequence goes on along the minus strand of JAEOUI010000244.1, from coordinate 2,461 downwards.
CTATGGGCCATTTCTGTGAAAGAATCGCAGGATTAACTGAAAGTAGAGGAAATATCGAAGATGCAGTATCCTATTACACTAAAGCTATACAAATAGCAAGAAAATTGGGAGATAAGAGAATAATTGCCAAAAGGATAAACGGAATTGCCTTATTCTTTTGGAGACAAGGGCAATTAAACGAAGCGAAAGATCTTTTTAAATCTGCGCTCCAATTATACGATCAACTTGGAAGTAAAAGCGGAATTTCAAGCTGTTTAAATAATATGGGAATGATTATCGCAAATCAAGGTAATCTTGACAAGGGTTTGGAATATTTCAAGCGTTCATTGGTCCTTAAAGAGGAATACGGCGATATATCTGGAATTGGTTCAACTCTCAATAATATTGGGTTTATTTATTTACAAAAAGGAGAATTAAATATTGCATTGGAATATTTTAAAAAAGTCTTTGATATTGATATAAAATTAGGAAATATACCGAATCAGATTGAAACCTTGATTAATATTGGACAAACAATAAAAAATCAAGGAAATTACCAAGATGCTCTTGAAAATTTCAACGAAGCATTGAATCTAAATAAAATCCTTGGACACAGAGTCGGAGAAGCTCAAATTTTAGAACAAATTGCGCATACCTTGCTTTTTATCAATAAAGATAAAGGAGAAACTGTTAAAATTTTATATAAAATATTAAAAATTTATTCCGAATTAAAAATGGAAAGTGAAATTTCTAGGATTAATTCTACCATCTTATCATTATTAACATAGAATAAAATTAAGATATGAGCTCTTTCTTCTATTTTTAATAAGATCTAGCAAACAAAGATTTTTTTAAAAAAAATTTTATTTTCTATAAACGCCCATAAACCTAATATATTCACCTCCTAAAGGCAATTTATTGTTTATCGAATAATATAAGATCCATCGATGTATTTCGCTATGTAACGAGGTTGAATTATATTTACCTTCATATAAATATTCGATGATATGAGCGTGAGTTGAACTAAATAATGGCTTGCTTAATATATAAGTTGCTTCAGAAATAACAACTGTCGTGAGATCCTTTAAAAAAATGTTTCCTTCGCAATTATACAAACATCTGACGAGCGCTTAGAGGAAGTGAGAGTAAATATTTATGATTTGTACTTTCTTTTCTATATAAAACATCGGCATTGTCTCAATACTTTTTTTAACGAATTTCAATAGGAATTCTTCCGTTAGGATTAAATTTTCATCTATCATCATATTTTAAGCATAAATTTATTTTTATTTAAAAAGAATAATTAATTTTAAGATGAGGTTGCCAAAAAAGAATCTTGTATAGAAAAAAAAAGAAAAAAAAATAAATTAAATTATAATGCAAATTGGATTAGTCCAAATCCCGAGCCAAAAATTGGCAACAAGAATATTCCAAGGAACAATGTAGCTGTTAAAGACATTACCACGAGTAATGTGTTAATGCTGGGTCCTGCAGTGTCCTTGAACGGATCTCCAACGGTATCTCCCGTGATGGCTGCTTTATGGGCATCAGTTCCTTTTCCGCCTAGATTACCATCTTCGATGTATTTCTTTGCGTTATCCCAAGCGCCACCAGCGTTAGACATGAATACGGCAAAGACGAATCCGCTCAAGATGGCTCCTGCCAAAAAAGCACCTAAGGAAGCAACTCCAAAGAGCATTCCTATTAATAATGGTGCCAAAATCGAGATGATACTAGGGAGCGCAAGTTGTTTGAGAGAACCCTTAGTTGCAATATCAATACATTTATTAAAGTCAGCTGCTTCTTCGCCTTTGAGGAGTTTTGGATTTTCTTCAAATTGTCGCCTTATTTCGTCAACCATTTTTGCAGCATTTTTTTGTACGGCTAATACTAATAATGCAGAGAAGAATGCGGGTATTACAACTCCGATAAAAGCACCTATTAGAACACCTGGATTTAATAAATCGAGCGTTTCGATTACACCTGCTTCTTCGGCAAAGGAGAATAATAAGGCTAATACAGTCAAGTTTGCGGCACCAATAGCAAATCCTTTAGTGATTGCTTTTGCCGTATTTCCTGCAGAATCTAATCTATCTGCGGTACGAATAACATCTTCTCCTAATTCACCTTGCTCCGCAATACCTCGAGCATTATCCACTATTGGACCGTATGCGTCGTTAGACACGATCGTTCCTACGATAGACAACATTCCTACAGCTGCCATAGCAACGCCAAAAACGCCTCCAAGGAAATATGCTGCAACCATCGCTACTATGATTCCTAATGCAGGTGGCACGATGCTTATCAATCCATAAGCAAAACCGCTTAAAATGACAACTGCGTGACCTTCTTCTGCAGATTTTGCCATGCTTTGAGTTGGTTTCTTATCGTCTCTGGTAAAATAATCGCTCGTAAAACCGATAATTATGCCAGCAAATAGACCAATGACGGATGCCAAATAGATCCTCCAAAGTAAAGCCTG
>JAEOUI010000243.1 GCA_016839425.1 Promethearchaeota archaeon | reverse complement strand
TGAAAGATCTTTGTCCACCTAAATCCCATAGGTTCAACCTTATGTCTAAATTTATTGATTGTAATTGAAATTCTTTTTTTGTAATATTGCTCCCGATCGTGGGAATGTATACTTCTGGAATATTTTTATTAACGAGTGCGTTTACCATCGAAGTTTTACCAACGCCTCCGTCACCAACTATGATCAGTTTAATGTTAATTTCGTCGACAATCATCGTAGCAAGTGAATTTTATCTAATTCGTATAGACTTGATAACATTATAGAGATTAATTTTATATATAAATTTGATTTAATTTTTAAGAATGAGGAGAAAAATAATTCAATTTTTATGAAAAGGGAATGATATATATATTTTTTTTAAAAAATCCTATTTCTAAATTTTTATATATATTGTTCAAGAAAAAAATTCTTTTTCAATTCTTAAAAAAGTTTCTACAGCGTTGTTTAAATCAGATAAACTAATATCTCTATTGAAAGATTTCTTGATTTCTGATATAAATTCAATTGCAAGTTTAATGCTAAGGGAACTCCCTTCTTGTTCAATTAATATTTGTAAAGCATTTGCTAAATCAGAGTCTGTTTTTAAACTAGTAGGGTCAATTGTTTTTTTTTTTTTTATTGTATTTTCGAATTGTGTGGAAGATAATTCCTTAACCATTTTATCGTGCTTTTTAATCTTAGAGAGATTTGATTGGATATCAATTGCTTTTATAGATAATTTATTTAATTTGAGCTTTTTTGATTGACTTTCTTTAGAACTAGAATGGCTGGCTTTTGTAAGTTTATCGTTTTTATTGGGTTTATTTGGTAACGATTGAACTTTGATTTTTTTGGAAAATTTTACATTTTCAATAGATTCATATTTCTTTTTACGAAGCTTGGCCTTTTCTTCTGCTTCAATTTTTTGCAATTTATCTTTTAAGGAATCTAGTTTTTTTGTATAAGTTGTTTCTTTTTCTAAATCTTGGATATCAATACAGAGATTTACAATATGTTCGTATTTTTCGATTGCATCTTTAATTTTTCCTTCCAATTCTAGTGTCTCTGCTTCCTGAACATGCTGGGGAAAGTCTGGGGGTAATTTCTTAATTAATTTAAACGCATTGGATATATATTGAATTACTTTAGATCGTGAATTTTTTTCGATTAGTGATAATTGATTAATTTCAATATTTTTCATTTCTGATTTTAATTTTACTAAATCCTCTGGAGTTATGAGATCAAATTTATTTGCAAGAACAATGATTTTAGATAGATTACTTTCTCGTCTTTTTAGGGAAAGAAAATTGCTAAGAACCTGCAAGTTATAATTTGATGCGTCAAACATCATGATTACTAAATCTGAACCACCTATAATTTTTGCCCATAATAAACTGTGATTATCGTCTAGTTGCATATCCCAGACATCGAATTTAAGCTCTCCAATAAGGATAGTAGATACTTTAGCAAAATTCATTATTTTCCGTTCTTCTTCAGTCTTGATTAACTCATATAGCATCGTTTTACCTGCTCCTACAGGACCGATTAGCGAAATCTTCGAATGAAGTTCGTGTTGAGCTTCAAGAACACTTTTCAAAAAGGAATCTTTGGATGGAGAGTTTATGTTGAATTTCAGAGGATCGGGAAATAGCTGTTGAAATTTTTTTACGATTTTCTTTAATATTTTATCGATATAATCTATGGGATCTGTTAAATCAGCGATAAACGAGAATTGCATTGATGAAGTACGATAATGAAAAATCATAAAATCTAAAATGCGTCTAGAAATTGTCTTGTTTTGGATTTGAGACTTTTGCATTATTTCTTTTGCTTGCTCTAATTCGCTCTTACTAAGACAAATCGCATAAGAATGAATGAATATGATCTCTCCGTTAAAGAATATAAGAAATTGGCGTAGCATGGTAATTGAAGCGACTTTAATTATGCATTTCTACTATTTAAAAACCTAATACAATTACTAATATTAATAATTTTTTATTTGCTCTAGTGGTTTTTAAAGATTGTATTAATAATAGAACATATTCCAAAAATCTTTTACATCGGGTAACATTAATTGCTAATGAAGAATAATAAGAATAATATCTCATTCAACAATGCCTTTAAAACCAGACCATATTATTAATTATCTTGATAATGTAAGTATCGAGAAGAACAAGTCGGAGATGCTCAACTTGCTTATAAAGCGTATAGATCAACTTTGTTTTGAAAGTTGTCAAATCGATCGAGTAGCTTGCACGCTTACTCCAAGTTGTTCGAGGAGATTTCTATTGAATATGAGGATTGTAAGCCATGTAGAAGAGATCCCTGAATTTTGTTATGGTCTGCAAAAAAACATTATAATGCGGGACTTTCGTAATAAGACTGTCGTGTATAGACCTCACGATGCATATTTGTATATTGAAGATTTTTTTGATGTTTTTTTCCACGGGGATTATCGCAAGTTAACTAGATTTATAGAAAGAGAACAATGGGATAGAATTTACAAGATTTTAGATGATAGAATATTATATCAAAACGAAAATTTTGAATACATCCATTCGGAAGATTATTTAATAATTAAATACGATGAACGGATACATATCATATTTCTAAAAGAAAATTATGTTTTATGTAATGCTAATAGAGAAGGTTTTGAAAGCCTCGAACTATTAAAAGGCGTATGTGAGCTATTTGTTAAATTATATTTTCCAGATGTACAAATAAAAATTAAAAAGAACAAATATGTAACAATTAAAACGCTCGTTCCTCAGGATGTTCTTTCTGATATTTCACCTGAATTCATTACAGAAGGAGAGCCCTCAAAATCTGATCTCTATTTTTGGAATTCTTTCCACGAAGATCTTGAAGCCTTAAGTCAATTTTGCAAGAAGATACGAATGACTTTTGATAGAAATAATAATTTAAACATTAAATTATATTTAGGGTTAATGTTAAACGAATCAATGGGTGGAAATAAAACTAATCAATTACGATTTAGAGACCTAAGGTGGGTTTTAAATTTCATTTATAGAATTTACAACGATTTTTACATTTTATGGTTATAGATTAAACAAAGAGTTATATTATCATGAGTAAATACGAAGAAACAGTTAGTAAGATTAAATCTTTATTAAAAGAATCTAAAATCGACGAATGCGTCGAATTAATTGGTAATTTTTTGAACGAAGCAAGCGAGGATGACTACATTGAGCGCATCGAAGAGGTTATCGAGACAGTAAATATATTACCTGGTGGTAAGACCGTCTTGAGATTCTTAATCGAAAACCTAGTAATTGATGTGCCCTCTTTACTCTCTCATCTTTCTCATATTGACCAGATTAGCCGGTTCACTACTTTATTATTGTTAAAAGGAATTTGTGAAGAGGAATGCAACCTCTTTATTCCATATAGCGAAGGTCTTATCAATGATTCAGAAGATCCTAATGTTCAAGAGATGGCTCTTCAACTCCTAATTTATGTAGCGGGTGGAGATAAAAAAGTAACAAGAGAATCACTCATAGAGACAATCGCCTTAAAATTAATTGACGATAAGGATTTTATCGTCCAAAAGGCCATTCAAGCTTTGATTGCCATAGGTAATAATTCACCCTCGATAGTAACTCGTATATTGACTAAAATGGCAAGGGAAATGGATAACATTGACTTAAGAACTAGGATTGATAAAGTATTGAAATCAATAGTCTCTGTTGAAAAAATCGAAGAAATCGTAGAAGACGAAGAATTCAAGGATTCCGAAGAGCTCCTAGAAAAAGAAAAAGAACTTTCTGAAAAAGAAAAGGAATTGCATCAAAAAGAACAAAAATTAGAAACTAAACAAGCTGAACTGGAAGTAAAAGAAATGCTTTCGGAATTTGATGTGAAAAAAATAGAAAAGGAAAAAATAATTGAAAAAAAGGAACAAGAACTCGCTAAAAAAGAGTTGGCGCTGAGGGAAAAAGCAGTTGACCTCCAACTTAAAAAAGATCAAGAAACAGACGAAGAAACGGAAAAATTACTTAAAGAAGAGGCAGAGATCTTAGAAAAACAAGCAGAGTTAAAACGTGCTGAAATTGAAAATCTCAAGAAAAAATTAGAAATTGCCGAAAAGGAAAAAGAGATTGAAGAGTTGGATTTATTAGAAAAAGAGAAGGCCTTAAGGAGAAAAGAAGAATTACTTAAAAAAGAACACGAATTAAAGCAAGTAAAATTGGACCTCGATGCAAAACGGATTAAATTGGAAAAACAAAGATTGAAAAAAGATGAAGAGGGAGAGGAAGAGCCCGAAGATTCGTCGTCTAAAAAAATTGCGGGTAAAATAAAAAAAGTTGAAAAAAAAACTGAAAAGATTCTTGACAAAGAACAAGAATTAAGATTAAAAGAACTAGAATTAAAACAGAAGGAACTCGAGATCAAGAAAAAAGAATTGGAAATCAAAGATAAGGAAAAAGAACTTGATAAAAAAGAATTACTTGAAAAAGAAAAAGCTCTAGAACTCAAGGAGGAGGTCTTAGAAATGGAAGCTGAAGTAGTCCAAGCAGAATTAAAAATCAAGGAAGATGTAGTAGAGAAAAAAGAACAGCTCTTAAAAGAAAAATCAGAGGTTGATCGTAAGGAAATCAGCGATAAAAAAATCGAAAGAGAAGCTTCAAAAGTGATTGATAAGGAGATTGACCTAAAGAAAAAAGAAATAGAGCTTAAAAAGAAAGAACTCGAAATAAAGGCAAAAGAAAAAGAGTTAGAAGAAAAAAGCATTGAAGAAAAAGAAAAAGCTTTAAAATTAAAGGAAGAATTACTTGAACGATCCAAGGAATTAACTCAAGTTGAGCTTGATCTGAAAGAAAAAGAAATTGCTGAAAAGGAACAAAAGCTAAAAGAGCAAGAAATTAAACGAATCGAAAGACAAATGAAAGAAATCGAAAAAGAAGAAGATAATTTTTAAAAAAGTGTTAATTAATCTTATCTTCAGTTATAGGAGCCGATCTCAAGCGCCTAACTAATTTTCTAACTTCTTCTAATTTGAGTGAATCTTGAGGCAGACTCATCTGAATCTCTTTTGCTAGATCATAAGCAAGTTCTATGTAATTAAGATCCTCAAGCAATTCTACTATCTGTATCTTATAATCGTTATCTTGAACACCGTGTCCGTATTCCATTAGTTTTTCTTTTAATAAAAGATCGATTTTTTTCGTACGTTCAATACTATGTTCACGCTCTATATTTGTTATTTTTTTTACTAGTTGCTTGAAAGAATTGTAAATGTTATATCGCTCAGTTTTTTCATAACTATCAATATTCTTGAGCACATGAAAAATGTATAATTCTGCTTTCTCTCCTCTTTTAAATATTAACGAGAGTTCAATTAGGTCCAGTAAAGCCAATTCGTATAGAAACTTGGAATCCATATTTTGTACAATTTTCTCGAAAATCCAATCGAGAAGATTTGGTTGATCGAACTTGCGAACGATATCAAGCATAAATCTTTCTACGGCATAATAAAGCTTGGCGTTCTCTGTCTTAGTTGAAGACATGAATGAAACAAGGGCGTATTTTATTCTCCCCATGGCATCGTCCATATCGATTGGTGTCTCAGCAAACTTATAAAAAGCAGATTCCAAGATGGTTTTGACTTTCTCTTGATTTTCAAAATCGTAGACAAAATATTCCGTCCACATTGGAACGGGTTTCCCTGCTTTTTTTGATTTTTTTTTCTTTTTTTTCTTCGATTCGTCTCCTTCTATTTCTTCCGCTTTCTTTTTTGATTTAATTTCCCAAGAGATCTTCTTTGCTTCCTCAGCTGATACAAATTTTAAAACGATTCTATCTTGTTCTTTGGGAACAATAAGCTTGAAGAATACTTCTTGCTCCTCGTCTTCAAACAAGAGATCTCTAAGTTCTTTGGGAAAAGTAACACCTGTTTTTGTTTTTTTTACGATCTCTTCAAAAAACGCTTCTTCTTCGGTTGGCTCTTCTGACACCATGTAATCATAATAGTAGCCAACATTTATTAACTTTTAGAAGGAAATCTCATGTGGTTTCCTTTCAATTAATTCATAAAGGCTTTCTCCTTTTAAAGTGAGTTTGTATTTGATATTTATGCAACAAGCCGATTCTGCTAATTCTTTATAAGTTTTTATGTATTTTGATTTTTCTAGAAATTTTACTACTAAATAGAGATTAGTTTCACATAAATTCTTAAAATTATTTTTTATATAGCTTAATAATTTGAAACCAAATTGATTGGTGTTTTTAATAGACGAGAGAACGATTTTTATGAGTTCTTTATCTAATTCCAATTTTCTTCAACCCGTGATATGTACGAGCTCTACTCCCCGAACTTGGTAATTTTTATCAATATAGCACATTATAGAATGACCCAAATGGGTGTATACGAGTGGAATGGGATATGCATCCTTATTGTCAATGAAAGTTTTTTTAACATGAATTAAATGTGTGGTATCGCAAATCCTGCAAAAAACCGCTACTTTTTTAATTAGTTCTAAAGAATCAAAATTGATTAAAATTTTTAAAACCTCATCTTTAAAGGAAGAAAAGATCGAAGAAGTTACGGTACTATAAGATAAAATAACATCAATCTCGAAAGTTAAATTAAATCTTTTTATTATTTCCTCCACGAGCGCTTCGAGTACTTGAAATTGTATTTTTTCTACTTCAGTGGATATTGAATAAATCAAATTATCCTTTCTAATATAAACGATCTTTGAATTTCCACGATTGAGATGAAAAAAAATATCGTTTATTTTATTTTGCTTGATTATGTTTAAATCTAACGAAAAACTTTTAAAAGATTTTGGTGGCTTATATTCAAATAAGGTTGAATTTCTATGACTGATGTTTATAAAGCTAATGTCGGTCTCGTAATTAACGCTCATGGCAAACAAGAAGACAATAATGATAAAAATATAATCCTATAGTTTTCTAATAATGTAACATTATATAAATATATGGTTTAAACGAGCTTGTGAGTGTTATTTCAAACAACAATTATGAATGTCAAATAAATTTGAAAGAACAAATGTGAGAATGCATGAAATACAAGCAAAAAAAAGGTCAGATCCATAAAATAACTTCTCTTAATCCTAACTTCGAATCATTAACTTTTACAATTATATTAATAGAGCCCGAAACCGCTGGAAATATAGGTGCTATCGCCCGAGTCATGAAAAATTTCGATTATAAACGGCTTGTTATATTTAATCCTAAGGACTCTGACGATATTATAAAATCACACGAAACTGAAGGTTATGCGATGCATGGCAACGAAATTCTACAAAATGCTGAAATTTTTCGAAGTGAAGATAAAAGAAATCACTTAACTGACCTAAAAATTTATTTAAAAAACTTCGATTTAATCATTGCCTCGACTGCTAAAGGTAAAAGTCATACTAACCTACGTCGTTTAGGAATATTTCCAGAAGACATTTCACTCCCGATATCACAAAATCCATATCAAATTGCTATTATATTTGGAAGAGAATCGACTGGACTTACTAATGATGAGATTGAACTCGCTGACATTACAATTCGGATTCCCACGAGCGACGATTATCCTACCATGA
>JAEOUI010000242.1 GCA_016839425.1 Promethearchaeota archaeon | reverse complement strand
CCTATCCCCCACTTTTTCTACACTTTTTCTCTTCCTTTTCCAAACCTTATAAAATTAACCCATATCTTAATTAAGAATATCATATAATTATCATTCAAATTGTTTTTAACAAAGGAAGTGATTCAAATAACAACAACAACAGAACAAAAGAAATTTAAAGTAATTAAAACTAAAGTAGGGAAAATAAAAGGATATATCGCCAATGACATAACTATATTTAAAGGAATTCCATATGCCGAACCACCGGTTGGAAATTTACGCTTTAAACCTCCGGTGGAAAAAAAACCTTGGGATTCAATTTTAGATGCAAAAAATTTCGGGTCATGTTCGTATCAAGGTCATACTCACTTAGAGGAATGGTTTGGCAAACTCCGACCAGAAAGCGAAGATTGCTTGACTTTAAATATTTGGACGCCAGGAACGGATAATAAAAAACGCCCCGTAATGTTTTGGGTTCATGGTGGGGCATTCATCATAGGTGGTTCAAAAGATCCTTTCTACGATGGAATTCACCTCGCTCGACGGGGTGATGTTGTTGTCGTCACGATCAATTATCGACTAGGTGCCTTAGGATTTCTTTATCTCAAAGAAATAACGGTTAACAACGGCTTGTTAGACCAAGTGCTTGCGCTTAAATGGGTCAAGCAAAATATTGAATCATTCGGTGGAGACCCCGAAAATATCACGGTCTTTGGGGAATCCGCAGGCGCTTTATCAGTATCTACATATCCCGTAATGCCCGCCGCAAAAGACCTTTTCCGAAGAATTATCATACAAAGCGTGCCGTATTTCGATCCTTCTGCAAGTGAAAAAATTTCAAAAGCAATCTTACGCAAATTAGGTATAAAGAAGGAAAATTTCGAACAAATACAAAATATCCCCGCTGAAGAGATAATTGAAATTCAAGACGAAATTTTAAGTAAAGAAATGGGTTTAACTTTTAGACCTATTATTGATGGAAAAATCGTACCTTTCCATCCTATCGAGGCGTTTAAAAGAGGTCAGTGCAAGGATATCGATATGATGATTGGGACGAACCTGAACGAGGCAACTTTATTCACATTTGTTGATAGAGTTCTGAATATGAGCGATGAGGAGCATCTTAAAACGATCTTTGCATATTTCTTAATGAATGGTGTTGAACGAGAAAAATTATCGTCAGTCTTGGAATTATATAAGTCCATATGGAACACAACAAATAATTTGGATTTATTAAATGCCGTGGCAACAGATCTTATGTTTCGCATCTTTTCCATTGATATCCTAAACGGACAAATTATGCACGGAAAAAATGTGTATAATTATCTCTGTACTTGGAAATCTCCTATGATTGATGGAAAACTCGTTTCTTGTCACTCTCTTGAATTGACTTTCGTCTTTGGAACACACGAAAAGAGTGATGTAAAGAAATTTTCGGGGGCAGGTCCCTAAGTTAAAAAGCTAAGCGACGACATCATAGATGCGTGGATCGCTTTCGCTCGCATGGGTAATCCAAATCATAATAATATCCCAAATTGGCCTTATTACGATGCAGAAAAGAGAACTACTATGATTTTTGGAAAAAAATATGAAGTAAAAGAAAAAGTTCAAGAAGAAACAAGAATAATTTGGGAAAACAAGTTAAAGTATTAATAATTATTGCTTTAATGTGAATTTGAGAAGAATTAAAAAAAGATAATGAAAATTACTCGCAAAAATGTTATTAATAAATTGGAATTGATTCAATAATCGTCATCGATTTCTAATCCCGTTTCAGGTTCCATGATAGATTTCCTATCTTCTATCTTCGATAACCTTCTTTGCTTTCTGATCTCGGGTGTTATCTTACTAGGCTTTTTATTACTTTCATACTTTTTAGACATTTATTTTCTCCCCCATTCATTTGAATAGAATTAAGGAAATAAAATGAAAAAGATCCTTTAAACATTCTCCTCGTCTTTCTCCCTGCTATCAAGGCTTTACTAGAGTCTTTAATCATACAACAGTTTCTTAATTACTACACATAAAATTCAACATTTAAGATTGATTCTTCACTTTTTTAAATATATAGATCCTAATTATTCTGTTTTATGATAACGATTTTAATTTAAAAAATAATAAAATGGAAAAAAACAATGAATCTTAAATTTTATCCTAATCTCTGAATAACTTCTTTTTAATTAAGAGGCTTATTGCATGCCCAACATTTCTCACCTTTTTGCCTTAGTACCTCCACACATTGTTTACAGTAGAATGCATTACAATGAGGACACAAGTACACATTTCCTCCCGTAATTTGTCCTTTGTGAACCACACAAAGGAATTGTTGTTTCTCTACATCCACTTCGGATTCTGTTTTTTCGAGTTCTTTGTTCTTATTTAGGGTATCTATTTTTTGCTCTTCAGATTTAAAAATTGACTTAGGTGTTGTTTTTGACTTATAGCTCTTAATTGAAGATATACTTGCAGTTTCTATTCCCAAAACATCGAGTGAGTTCGATTTTTTTAATAATTCATCTAATAAAGAATTTCTTTCTTTTGAATTCAATGAAAGAATTTCCATTATAAACCTTTGCTTGTCTTCCGTTGGTAGTTTAACGGCGTTTATCTTTTGCATTTCATCTTTCTTAAGAATCGTTGCGATCAGCTTATCTCCTTTTGGAATATTGTTAATTGAAATATCTGTTTCAAGGTATTGCTTTATTGTGGGATTTCTTTTGATTGTTTCGTTGTAATATTCAATATTTTGAGCCTTGGATTTATAGCTCTCTTTTTTAGGCGCTCCCAAGAGCGGTTCTTTAATGGATCTGGATTTTTTTAAAATTGATCCTCTATAAAATCCAAATGCAGTAGCCACAACGCTTCCAAGGACAACTAAGCTAATAACGATTACTAATAAATCGGTTTCAGGAGAGTCCTCTCCCTCGTCAGGAATAGTATCCTCTCCGTCAGAATTTAATCTATATATTGGAAAATTATCCTGGGAGTTTGCCGAACCTAAAATGTAGTAAGGAGTATCTCCAATTCCGTCATTGTTATTATCTTGCCCTGAATAATCGTCCCAATAGTTACCCAAAGAGCCATTATCCCAGTAGTTTCCCATGCCGTTGTCTAACGCGTTTATGCCATTTTCAATGAATGTATTATTCCAAATTCTACAATCTCCTGTGAATTCGAAATATATACCTCTCTGAGTATTTAAACGAATATCGTTTAGAGTTATATTGAAATTACCTGAATTTGTTGAAAATACGCCATCTCCCTCGTTGTTAATAATTTGATTTAAAGTAATTTTATGATAAAAGTATACATCAACAAAACTTAATCCATTTCCTCCGTTAAGTGACAAAGAATTATTTGATATTAAGTTATTTAGACAACTAGAAGTCGAATAAATTCCATCAAGCTCGTTATGTTCAATTTTATTGCAAGTAATATTTGAATCCCACGCATCAAATACATAGATGCCATTGGCGCCATTGTATGTAATTTCGTTTTTTTCTATTATACAATTCTTAGACCCTAAAAATATACCATTCATATAATTATTATTAATTAAATTATTCGATATATTAACATTATCACACTTATCAAGATAGTCCAAATATATGCCTTGCCCATTATTGTTTATTAGATTATATATCAACGAACAATTATTTGACTCCTTCAAATAAAAAGCGGTGGCTTTATTGCTTGAACTGGTTGAATTTGTTATTGTAATATTGTTGCATTGAAAAAGGTGGATTCCAACTGATCCGTTAGAAACATTTACATATGAAATCCTTGAATTATTACAGTTTATGAGAATGACCTGCCCAGGATT
>JAEOUI010000241.1 GCA_016839425.1 Promethearchaeota archaeon | reverse complement strand
TGCTGGTGGCGACAAACCACAACATCGCAGGTATCGAAAAGACCCTCATGCACGTGGCAAAGCAGGTGTTTGAAGACAAGGCGCTGGACGGATTGAAACTCCCAGATCCGTGGATCAAATAAATGTACTAAAATCAAAATTAAATGTTCGAAGTGAAATAACAAGATGAGTGATGTACCAGAAGGAGTAGTAAATGTCTTGGAAATGATTGTCAGATGTTTTGACTGCTGACTATCGTGCGCCGCTCACGTCACGGTCGTTGACGAGCGGGGCGAGGAGATTTACTCTCGCAAGTTGAACGTTGGTTTAGGTTGATTGTCCAGTACAAAACGTAGATTGGACATGACTGCCCTTGCACGGGTTAAAACCAACACTTATGAACGATATATAATGAAAAAAAATCGAAAAAAGTGAAAAAAAAATGTCATTAGATTTTGAATTTAGAAAACAGATAATGGATTACCACATAGGATCTGAAGCCATTAAATATTGCTATCAATGTAATCGATGCACTGACAATTGTCCGGTTGCCGCCGTTACCATGGATTTTTACGGTACTACGGGCTACAACCCAAGACACATCATACTCGGTTCTCTTTTGGGTTTCAAGGACCTTCTCTTAAGCGCCGATAAGTTGGCAATCTGGGGATGCACTGTGTGCGATACCTGCGATGAAGTGTGCCCACAGCACATCGAATTAACAGAAGTGTTTTCGTTCTTAAAGAATGTGAGTACTGCTAAAGGTGACGCACCCGACTCCATTTACGCCCAAGCAAAAGCAATCTATGATAGCTCAAAGGCCATTCCTTCCCAACCCGCAATTGAGAAAAGGCGAGAACAATTAGGATTGCCACCAGTTGCGGCTCCCGATGTAAATGAACTTCAAACCTTATTAAAAAACATCGGTGCCGACAAGAAATTGAAATAAGCGGAGGTTAAAAAAATGACAGAATATAAAATGTTTGAAGGTTGTACGATAGGAAACAGGATTCCCTTTATCGAAGCCGCTTCAAGAAAAGTATTCGAAAAAATTGGAGTGCAAACTTCACAGGCTCCTTTTTCCTGCTGTCCCGATCCAACCGGCATGAAAAGTTTTGATAATGACGCTTGGTTGGCAATTGGTGCTAGAAATCTCTGCTTGGCGGAATCTGAAGGAAAGGACATTATTTCGTTATGCAACGGTTGTGCGAACACCTTAAGAGGCGTTTCGACCCAATTAAAGCACGATTCCAACAAGAAAGCCAAAGTAAACGCCGAATTAGCAAAAATCGGCAAGGAATTCAAGGGCTCGATTGATGTGAAACACTTTGTTGATGTTATCAAATCAAACCTCGACAAGGTCAAAGGAGTCCTTACCAAGCAACTCAGCGGTTTAAAAGTTGCGTGCCACCCTGGATGCCACTATATGCGTCCCGTAGAGTGGATGGAATCCGACGATCCTATCAGGCCAAAGAACTTGAAGGAAATAGTTGCTGCGACGGGAGCTCAAGTAGTTGATTACGATGAATTAGCTTTATGTTGCGGATCCGCTGTTAATAACGCTTACCCTGAACACGGTGCCGAAGTATTGAAGAAAAAGCTGGATAGTATTAAAAAATCGGGAGCGGATGTTATCGTTGCCAATTGCCCAGCTTGCTTTCAGCAATTCGATACCCAACAGCGAGATCTTTCCAAAAAATACGAAACGGATTATAATATTCCTGTATTGTATTTGACGGAAATATTAGCACTCGCAATGGGAATTAGTGCCGACGAGATCGGCTTAAAGTTCCATAGGGTTCGTGTAAAAGACGTTCTAGAAAAAATCGGATAATTCCGAATTAATTTATATCTTTTTTTTTATTTTTCTTTATTAAAAAGTATATCAATAAATAAAAATTATAAATGAAAAAAATTACCAAATTTTTTTGCTTTTTTCAACCTGTTTTTGATAGCTTTTCAATTCTCTCTTTTTTTGACTTACAGTTTTGGTTTTTGGTTTAGATTTCTTTTTTTTCTTTCCGTGGTGCAAATAACCCCCTTGATTATGCTCGTGTCCCTTGAGAGTTTCGACCTTATGTTCGTATTTTTTGCTCAAATTTTTAATTATACCATTTATGTTTTTTAAGGAACAATTATCCTTACTCCTAATTAAATACATCTCTTGTAAATTGAAAGTCGTAATGTGATTGATCTAAATGGGGTTTTCGAATGAACTATCGTAAATAATTTCAATGCTTCTTATAGAAAATTATTCAATTTAAAATGATCAATATAGTTCACTTTTATGCCAAAGGGATTTATAAAGAACGATGAATGTTGTTAAATTAGTATAGAATTGAATTTCTCGAAGATCAGGAATCATTTAAGGGACCAGATCCAGGGTTCTTGATATGATCTAATAACAGGGATAGTTAGTTTTATGAATCGTAATAAAAACAAAACAGAAATAATATTATTGAGTATATTAGTATTAACAACTTTAATCGTAGTTCTGCCATCAATAAATAATTCTACTTTAAAAACCTCTAAGGAAAAATCAATTGAAAAATTGTTAAATAGCTCATATTATAATAATTCTGCATTACCTATTTATATCAATGGATCGGATACGGGCTCTGGAGCACATAATTGGTTGTGGGCAGCAACACAACCTTGGTGTTCTGGCTCTGGAGTGAAAAGCGACCCCTATGTCATCGAAAACCTGAAGATAAATGGGAATAACAAGAGTAATTGCATAGAAATAGTGGATTCCGATGCATATTTCGTCGTGCGGAATTGCACGCTTTACAATTCAAGTTTTAAAAGTGAATTGGGATATGATGCCGGAATCAATCTTAGAAATGTCTCAAATGGGATTTTATGTGAAAATAATTGTTCTTATAATGGATATTATGGTATATTACTTAATATTTCGTGCAATAATAACATAATCAAAAATAATATTATTCACGAAAATGCCGAGGGAATCGTTTTGGCATATTGGAGTTGTTTCAATTTGATTGAAGAAAATAATGTTTATGATAATTGGATTCAAGGAATAATCCTAGCTTGGGTTTCTAATTTCAATAATATTTCGAACAACTTTCTCACGAATAATAGTATATGTGGAATAGGAGTTGTATTTTCTTCGGGTTTTAATCGATTTCAAAATAACTTGATAACAGAAAGTCAATGGGGTATTTGTTTACTATGGGGTATAGTAAATTGCACGATCTTTAACAATAGGATTTACGATAATTTACAATATGGAATATGGCTTGATATAGGCGGCGGTAACCACTCGATTATTGAAAATAGCATCGTAAATAATACATTATGTGGAATAAATATCACTCAAGGGGAAGGAAACTCAATATATTCCAATTCTTTTGTAAATCCAAATTATAATGCTTATGACAACGGATTTCTTAATGTTTGGGATAATGGAAGCTACGGAAACTTTTGGAACGATTATTATTATGGCGTGGATTCAGACTATGACGGAATAGGAGATGTTCCTTATAACATTTCTATTTCACCTATCATTCAAGACAATCACCCCATAATGAACTCGATTCCAAGTGCAGATTTAAGCGTAAATGCATCTAGAATAATAGTGCAACAGGCGGTACAATTAAATTGTGAATATTCGGGAGGAAATGGCCATTTGTCTTTTTCGTGGAATTTTGGAGATGGTTTTAGTTCCTCTGAGCAAAATCCAACTCATCAATATTTGATAAGTGGTAATCATACGGTCACTTTAAAGATAATGGATGTCAATCGGGATACTTGCATCGAAAACATCTATATATTTGTGGAAATAGATATGAAACCTATTCCAGATTTTTATCTAAACGAGAGCAAAGTAAAAGTTGGAAAAATCGTTCTATTTACATATAATGGAACAGATGGTAACGATCCTTTTTATTTTGAATGGGATTTTGGCGACAATACAACATCTATGGGGAGAGTTACAGAACACCAATTTGACATTGTGGGTATTTACGAGATAAAACTTACCGTAACTGATGGAAATGGAGATTGGGCAAATAAAACTATGATTTTAAGAGTTATTGACGGTTATACAAGAAACGAACCATTATTTTTAATAGCAGTTATAAGCATTTTAACCATCACAATTGGAATATCAATTATTGGAATAGGAATTTTAATAACTAAAAGAAAAAATAAATCCCTGTCTGATTCAATTACGCCTTCTAAATCCAGCAGGACACCATTATTGAATAACTTACCTGACCCAAACGATCGCATCAATAAACCTAAAAAACCTTCAATAACCCCTAATCATTTGCAAGCAAATCATTTGGAGGATATTGAAACTAAACGCAAGGAAATTGAGGAAACTGAATCTCAAATGGGGATTGTAAAACCAAAAATCATATGTATAGTCCATAAAGGACCCATAATTGGACCGAGTTATATATGCCCCAAATGCGAGACATTCTATTGCATGAATTGTGCTCGAGTGTTAAAAACGAGAGGAGAATCGTGTTGGTCTTGTAAGCTTACAATTAATCTTTAATATTTGAAAATAAAACCAGTTAATTTTTTTTCCATTCCGAATTAAATAACTCGAATGTTGAAATTAACACAAGAATTTATCATCACGGGTATTGTTCAAGGCGTCGGATTCAGGCCATTCTTGTTTAATCTTGCCTCTAGCTTTGGATTGAAGGGATTTCTTTTAAATAAAGGAAATGCGGGTGTCAGAATGGTGCTCCAAGGGCAATCTGAAGTGCTCAAGCAATTTTTAACAAACTTAAGATTAAATAAGCCAGAAATCTCGTTTATAGAAAATATTTCAGTGAAAGAAATTGAATGTAAGGAAGTATTTAACAGCTTGGAAATTCGAAAGAGCGAGGAAGGAAGGGGAAAAGGGCTCACGCTTCCACCAGATATCGCCACCTGTGATAACTGCTTGGAAGATATGAGAAATTCTGATATAAAGAAATATTGGAATTATCCGTTTATTGCTTGCGCTCAATGTGGACCGAGATTTACGACGGTTAAATCCTTACCTTACGACAGGGAGAGAACTACCATGTCAGATTTTCCTTTATGCGTGGAAACACTTCCTTCTTGCCTGCAAGAATACGAAGACGCAAATAATAGGCGGTTTCATGCCCAAACTTTTGCGTGCAAGGTTTGTGGCCCCCGATATTTTCTATGTGATAATAATTACGATATCATTCCGATTAACACGATTCGCGAAATTCTCAAAATCGTTGCGAAAGAGATTAACGATGGTAAAATAGTTGCTGTGAAAGGAATTGGTGGCGTGCATTTATCATGCTTGGCCGATAACGACGACACCATTTTGAGATTAAGAAAAGTTAAAGGAAAGAGAAAAAACAAACCTTTTGCTGTAATGGTTCCGAATTTGTGCGTTATTGAAGATTATTTCGATGTTTCTCATAGAGAAAAACAATTGCTCGAATCTTTCCGAAGACCCATCACACTATTAGCACGCAAAAAAGAAATTGATAATGGATTTTTAAGCGAGCAAGTAGCACCGGGCTTGACGAACGTGGGAATAATGCTTCCCTATTCAGGAATTCATCACCTTATTTTTGACTATGTTGGAGAAAAACCCTTAATTTATACAAGTGGAAATCCTTCGAATGTTCCAATGAGTCTGAATAACGATAAAATTTTCGAACAATTAGGTTCTCTGGCAGATTATTTCTTACTCCACGATAGACCAATCTACCAAAGAGCTGACGATAGCGTGGTTCGAGTTCACGGCAATAAGCTTAAAATAATACGCAGGGCTAGAGGATATGTACCAGAATATTTACCAATACCATTTGATATAGATGTGCCAGCAGCCATAGCAACTGGACCCGAGCTTGCAACAACGGGAGCCATTATTAGGGGAAATCGTATCTTTCCCACGCAACATATTGGAAACATCACCCACCTTGAAAATTTTAACTTTTTAAAAGACGCACTATTCCACATGAAATCGTTATTGCAAATCAATGATAATGAAATTAAATTCATTGCGTGTGATGCTCATCCCGAGTTCATTACATCCAAATACTCTCGAGAACTCGCCAGCCGTTATAATGTTCCTGTTTTTCCAATTCAGCATCATTACGCTCACGCACTGAGTTTGATGGCTGAGAATGGCATTCAACCCGAAGAATCAGTTATAATAATTTCCACAGACGGAGTGGGATACGGATCAGACGGAAATGTATGGGGCGGTGAAGTATTTATATGTTCTTATGAGAGATACGAGCGGGAGGGTCATTTGAAATATCAACCCATGATAGGAGGAGATCGTTGTACGAAATATCCTGCCCGGATGGCAGCTTCGATTATTCTCCACGAGTTAGGGGATAACGAAGGCGAAGAATATATTAAAAAAATGAGACTCGATAGGGATCTTGAATATGGTGAGATGGAATTAACTACAATGATATCTCAATACAAGCAAGCTGGTGGAAATTTTCCTACAAGTAACATCCCATTGACAAGCTCGACGGGGCGCGTGCTCGATGCCATATCCTATATTTTAGGAGCGTGCAACATAAAGACCTATAGAGGAGAACCAGCAATGCGCTTGGAAGGATTAGCATCAACAGGAAATTCAGAGAATGTTGAACTAGATGCTATATGTTTTGAACAAGGAAAAACGAAAATAATTGATACTTCGAGGCTTCTCATAGACATCATACAACTTGTCAAAGATGGTTATAGAAAACAAGATATTGCTGCAAAAGCTCAAAAAGTGCTCGGAAGAGAATTTGCGAATATATCTGTTATAATGGCTAAAAGAATGGGAATAAAAAAAATTGGTTTGACGGGAGGCGTTGCTTATAATAAATCCATAGCAATGTCTATAAAAAAACGAGTATTACAAGAGAATCTCGATTTTATTGAACACGAACGCGTTCCTCCAGGGGATGCTGGCATAAGCACGGGACAACTTGTAGGTGGGCTATTCAAATATTATTCTTCTGAATAATTTTCAAAAAAGCATATTATAAGAATTCTATATCAATAATTATTCTTTAAAATACTAAATATCAAATAATTTCGATTCTTAGTTTAAATATATCTGAAACATTTTTACTCTCTACGATATAATGGCTCTTACAAAACGAATAATACCATGTCTTGATGTAACGGAAGGACGCGTCGTTAAAGGTACGAAGTTCCTAAATTTAAGAGATGCTGGAGACGCAGTCGAATTAGGTGCGTTTTACGACGAACAAGGAGCTGACGAGCTCGTTTTTCTTGACATCACGGCATCGTCAGGAAAGAGGAAAATACTCATTGATTTGGTAGAAAGAACGGGCGATGAAGTATTCATACCGTTTACTGTCGGAGGGGGCTTGCGCACGGTAGAAGATATAAAAGAGATTTTAAGAGCGGGAGCTGATAAAGTTTCCCTTAACACGGCAGCCGTCCAAAATCCAGATTTAATATCCGAAGGTGCTAAGATATTCGGATCTCAATGCATTGTAACTGCCATTGACGCAAAAAGGGTATTGGTCAAATCTCCAGAAGATACACCCGATAAGATAGTGATAAAAGTAGGAAATCAATATTATTGGTGGCAGGTTTACATTCACGGCGGAAGGACGCCCACGGGAATGGACGCCATTCAATGGGGAAAAAAAGCGACCGAACTTGGAAGCGGCGAGATATTATTAACATCGATGGACATGGACGGTGTAAAACAGGGATATGACTTGGAACTCACGAGAGAATTTAGCGAGCGCTTAGGCGTGCCAATCATTGCTTCGGGAGGCGCAGGAAACCCCAGGCACATCGTCGATGCGTTCAAGATAGGAAAGGCGGATGCTGCTCTAGCGGCCTCAATTTTCCATTTTAACGAGTATCCCATCGAAGTCGTAAAAAATGAATGTAAAAAAAACGGAGTTCCAACGAGGTTGTGAAAATGACATTTATCATAGCGATCATTGATTACGAGATGGGAAATTTAAAAAGCATCTACAAGTGCTTGAAACACGTGGGCGTGGAGTCAATCATCACCGATGACGAGAGTACTATTTTAAACGCAGATGGCGTGATTCTGCCGGGAGTGGGCGCGTTTGGAGACGCCATGAAACACTTGAACGAAAAAAACCTCGTATCAATAATTAATGATCTTGTTCAAGAAAAAAGACCCCTCTTTGGAATTTGTCTTGGTCAACAGCTTTTATTTTCACTTAGCCATGAAATGGGTCTTCACGAAGGGCTTGGTGTTTTCGATGGAGAAGTAATACTTTTCGACAAGGAGAAAGTAGATAAAATTCCGCAGATCGGTTGGAACAGCGTAAAAATCGTCAACTCCGATCATTTTCTCGTTCAAGACATACCTGATAATTCTTATTTTTATTTCGTTCACAGTTATCACGTGGCTCCTAAAGAAAAGAATGTAGCAGTGGGAACGACTCAATACGGAAATGTCGTATATAGTTCAATCGTGGGAAAGGATAGCGTTATTGCAACCCAATTCCACCCAGAAAAGTCGAGCAAGTACGGGATTAAAATGTACGAGAATTTCATAAATTATTGTCGTAAATAAATATTTAACAGCTTTTCTCCATTTTGATTTGTCTTAATTAAAAAAGAGCGAAAAATTTAATAGTTAAGTTATCAACTATTCGCTCATTACAACATAACGCTCTTCTTCGTCTTCTTCTTCCCCTTGAGACTCTTTTAGATTGATCATTACTCCTGAAGCTTGACTAAAGTCTTTAAGTTTCTGTATCATTTTTTTGGAAAAATAATGCCAATGCAGGTCCAATTTCTTGATGTTTTTAATCAAGGGATTGTTCAATAGTGCTTCTGCTCCTTTATCACCAAGAGTACCATAGGAAAGATCCAAGGTTTCAATTCTTTCCAAGATAGGTGCTTTTGAGAGACCAATGGCAAGAGCGTCTGATTTCTGGTAGTTTCGCAACCCCAAATACTTTAACTTGGGAAATAAATCTCCTGCAAACAATTCCTTAAGGTCA
>JAEOUI010000559.1 GCA_016839425.1 Promethearchaeota archaeon | reverse complement strand
TTTAAATATGTAGAAGATAAAGTCATCATGCCCCTTGCATTTGGTTTGGTTTTATTTATAACGGTAATATATGCTATTGGGGTATTGTTTGTATTAAATTTCGATATGTCAGTCGTAATTGTTGGCATAGAAATATTCATTATATTAATTTTTGGTATATGGGGGGTCATTGTCTTTCAAAAAAAACCTAGAGGTAAGGTGGTTTATTTATGGGGGATGGTTTTAGGAGTTCTATTAATAGTAATTTTTGTATTAGATGTGTTTAGAACATCTTTAAACTTATTTGCAAGGATGTTCTACTTACTTTCTCCAACTCTTATAATCTGCTTTCTTGCATATGTCTATAAAATCATTAAAACAAACGAGATTAGAACCAGAAAGATACTGAGATATTTTTTAATTTTCTTTCTTATTTTTTCCGTTACGGCAACTTTTTTTCATGAATTTGCAACTGTTGGAGATGTCTGTTTGAAGAAAAGAGATGCCTCTTCTATCGAATGGTACACGGACCATAATGATGAAGATAAAGATATATTGATTGTAGAATATGGTTGGGATTATGCTTTTACGTATTATGATTATCCATATGACAAAAATAACAAATCAATTAGGCGAGCAGACTTATCTGAGGTAATATTAATTCAAGAGGATTATTTTGACCCGGACACCCATATTAATGAAAATGGCACTAATGTATTAAAAGTGCTTAAAGAAGAGTCTGGAACGGACATCTATTTACTTATTGATGATTATTACATATTGAATTCCGATTGGACGATGTTCAAAAGCTTATCTAGTGAGGATTTGGAGAAATATTATAGCATGGATTATGTGAATAAAATACAATCGAGTAAAGATAGAACCTCAACAGAGACGCCATTATATTGGGTTATTTGAATATTTTATAGTTGTCAGGATAAATTCCTTCAATTTTTTCTTTTATGATTTGCGAATGATCCCCTTGTATTTTAAACATTTTTGGAATTTTTCCTGTTTGTCCAATCTTATCTTCTCTGCTAATAAAAGCGCCATCAATAAAATCTGAATCATCAACAAAATCTAAAGCCCTTTTAATAGATTGTTCAATATCGTTTCCTTTTACCAAGTTTCCAACCTTAGTGGCTGCCGCGTCTCCAATGGCCGCATTTTTTGCAAATACCGTTACTGCATCAGATTGTCCTAAGCTTATCGCATGACCAATAGTTGCTGAACTCGTACCTATTCCAAGAGGACAGTCATTTTTTTCTACCAAAAAACCAAGATTAAGATTTAAAGGATTCATTCCAGCATATAGGGCAATTCTCATTGGTTCTTCGGAATCGATAGCAATTTCACCTCCATTTTCAACTAAAGCATTCTTAACAGGATGAAAGATAGTTTTTCCCGTATCTCTATCCTCCTTTTTCATTGCGTTTAACATTAAATCTGCTATGGCTCCCGCTACAGCCGCCATAGGACCAACATCACAAAGTTCCGCTGACATTGCCATTATTTCAATGATTTTAATAGATGTATTCACTTTAACAGGGGAAAAAGATTCTAAGAACTCTTTATCATTTAATACATATTCTTCTAATTTTCTTCTATGGAAAAAGAAAGCTTTTTCCGCCCTATTAATGGCTTTTTTTGATTCTGATATAATAGTAATATCAGATTCTTTTTCAGTAAAGTGGTATTTGTAATTCAACCTAAGTATTTAGTAGCAAGAAGATTTAAAGAATCTTGTCCTTTCTTATAAAATAGTCAGATAGATTTAATAATATCTTATTTTATAGTAAGTATATTAATAATTATTATAAATGGATTTAAACCAGTTCTAAAAAAAATTGATATTATCATGAATAAAATCAATTATGACCAAATTATAACTCAATTATCAGCTGAATTAAATTCTCAATGTGCTGTTTCCAACAAATACGGCATTATTCTTGCTTCTACAATTGAAGAATTAGCAAAAGGAAAAATAATTCCACAAAAGATCTTAGAATTAATTTCCAGCAAAAAAGAGCTCGCAAAGGAGTTGAACTTGAATGATATAAATTCTTTTGCTTTTGAGGCTCAAGAAAATAATTATGTTTTTACATTCAGTAAAGAATTAATACTTATTTCCAAAATTGATTTAGAAGTAAATTTGGCTGCCTTTATGCCAAGCATTACCGCATTTCTTGAAAAATTAAGTGCAGGATCTATTGATGAGGGTATTGAAGAGTTTTCTAAATTTGAATTTGAAAAAGAAATAAAAAAGATCGAAGATGCTCTTCAAGAAGAGGATTTGAAAAAAGAAAAATTTTCAATAATAAAGGATATTATCAAAATCATATCAAAATAAAGAATTTAAGAATTAAGAAGGTGTATTTTCATTTTACGTCAAGTATATGTATATAAGAATAATGAGTTATTGTACTATCGTCACTTTGGCAAAGCCTTAAAGCAAGCAGCATTTGATGCATTAGTCCAAGAATTAATCTCAGATGCGTTCAAAAGTGGAAACGTGGTTCAATATCATGATTACTATAAATATAGAATATCATACATCACCG
>JAEOUI010000558.1 GCA_016839425.1 Promethearchaeota archaeon | reverse complement strand
GTTCTGAAATCCCCATATTTAATAAAGCAGCAAGAAAAGCTTCTCTTTCAATATGGCTTAATTTAATATCTACCCTTGAAACAGTATTATCAAAACCAATTGGATAATATATTTTATGCCCCTTCTGTTGAGCCGGATAAAAATTACTTGGATCGTCAAAAGTAGGAATTAAATATAGAGATTTTTGAGTAGTTGAAATTGATTCAAATGATTCCTCTTCATTCACTATTAAACTACGAGAGAAAAAATGATTAATTTCTTGTACAGACATATTTTTAACAGTCGCAACCAAAAATAGAATTGCCTCATCTCTCGTACTAGCTTGCACTACAAAAGGAGAAGTTCCAGTTGACATCCAATTAATGATAGCTTCTTTTTCTTCATCCCTTCTACCTAAAACCAATTCATTAGATATCACAGGATTAGTTTGGGAAATCCAATTATTCCAAAAAATTTCTAAAGATTTTACTTTTTCGGGGTAAATATTCAATTCTTTTGCTAACCAAATTGCAACGGCAGGAGCTTGAGTTAACCATTCTTCTAAATCAACAGCATCAAGAACTTTAATATCATACCAAATACCTTCATTCAATTTAGATTGAATCCATTCTCTTTTATTTTCATCATCCCAGATTCTGGGTGTAACAAAAACAAATGTAGAATTTGATGGATTATATCCTAAAGGATTTTCAGTTCTCTTTTCATAATCCTCATTAGCTTTTGTTTTTTTGTCATTTCGGGAAGATATTTCCCACAGAGAAGTACCTAATGGGATATATTCAGTACCTAATGTTGTTACAAGTTTTCCATCCCATCCAGAAAGAGCCACGTTTTCACCACTAGGAAAACGAATGTGAGAAATATCTTGACAAGTAGCTCGGATTAAACGACAGATTAATTCTGGTAATTGTTCTTGACATTTTCTTAAATTTGCCCAAGTTTTTAAGTGATTAGATGTAATCCATTGCATTTTAATCCCTGTATTATTCTATAATTAGAAAATATGAAATTTCCCACTTATTTATTATTGCTAATGTAGATAAATCTTACTCTGATGTTATTAAAAATATCTTTGTAAACTCTACAATTTTTCATAACTATCGAACCAAGATAATAACATTTTATGAGTAGGTTTGTTATATGAATTATCCAATCCTTGTTTATGATTCATTAATGCTTCGACTTGTTCTCTTAGCTGATCTAAATTTGTCCTATTTGTCTTAAAACTTCGACTTAAGTCGTGAGCGGTTATCTTTTTTCCTATTACTTCCTTGATAACTTGAGCTATATCAGGAAAAATATGAAAAAAAAAACTTGATACAGATAATCTCGTTCCTTTTTGAGAGTAAAATAGATATTTTTTTGTATCATTTGCAAAACTCATTCGATTTCTCATTAGTAAATAATTTTTTAATTCTCCTTGCAAATTTAATCCAAAATAATATCGTCGCATTTTACCTTTATCCCATGTTGAAATGATTCTTTTGTCCAATTGAACATTTTTAATCTCGATATTCACCAAACCATTTCCTCGCATTGAAGTATCTGCAAGCACGAAAAAAATGACGTAATTCCTGTAATTTATCTTCTTCAACTTTTTTAAAACGCGATTAATTTCTTGATTCGTCAATATTTCTCTCATCTTATCCTCTTTATCATTCTTCCATCGCCTCGTAATGCTCGTTACAGGATTCTCAATGAAATGTAAATTCAACTGGTTATCTGAATCAATATTTTGTTTGTGAATGAAATATTGAAAGAAAGATTTGATTCCCGTGTAATGTAGGGATTTCGTTTTTTTTTGTAAATTAGAATCATTTAAAAAATCAAAATAGTTTTCAAAATCCAATTTAGTTGTTAATTGCAAGTTTTTATTATTTATGAATTTAAGAAATCTCTTGATTGAAACCTTATAAGACTTCTTTGTATTTGCCGAATTTAGTGATTTTAAAAATTCATTAATTTAATCTTCATTAGTTCTTAAATTTTTATCTTTAATACTTTCTTTTTTCTTTAATCTCAACATTTTTTGAATTTCGTTCATGGAAAGATCTTCTAAATTAATCGTCTTAACCTATCCTCCCATACTCCATATTTTTATATAATTTTACGCTCTCCTTTTCAATCAAGTTATCGAGTATCCTAACCGTGACACTCTCAGGCAACTTCATCTTATTTGAAATTTCAGTAAGTGATAAGCGAACTCGTTTTATCTTTACGGTTTTATTTAAAATATTCAAGATAGTTTCTTCTTTATTCACGATATCAGGCGTTTCAATGCTTAAACTATTGAGTTTTTGTAAGATTTGATTGGTATTCAATTCAACCGTTAGCGTGAAATATTCTTTTAAAAGTGAAATTTCTTTTCGAAGCAGTTCATTCTCAAATTTCAATTCTTCTTTTGATTTAAAACGTAATGTAGTCATTGGCATTTTATAATATCCACATAAATGTATATCAAAAGTGTATGTAAATTTAGTGGATAGCCCCTCTTATATTGCTTCCAAAAATTTCAATTCTCTTAAATGAGACTTCTTTCTTCAACAGAATAAAAAATAATATTGTTAATAGTTCAATGTTATATCAAATTTCTTTTTCTTTTGCCATTTAAATAATCCCATACAAAATACTAAACTCACCATGATAAAGAGCAATTCAAAACCAGGAATTTGAATATTGTTTGGATTATCTTGACTTAGGTCTGTTATTTCTATCAATAAAGTAAAATTATACCACCCATCAGTCCCTGTCGCTCCCACAATTATTTTATAATCTCCATTAAATAAACATTTTTGACTTGCATTATTACTCGT
>JAEOUI010000240.1 GCA_016839425.1 Promethearchaeota archaeon | reverse complement strand
TTGCAAAAATCGTAATTATCTTTTACTTTCATCATTTCAGCTACCTCTTTTGATTTGTATATTTGTGCAATAGGATATTTTAAGGCATCAAAACTCTTTATTGGATGGATTTTACATGGATAGTCCACTTTTCCGTCGTATCTTACAAATAAATACGCCTCAACAACGTGACATCGTAAGATTGTTTGATAATATTTTTGAGAATTATTACTATGCCTTCCAAAGCCCCCTTTTTCAATTACTTGGATGGTTAACGGATCAGTAATGATGTTTTTATATTCTTTTCTAAGAGAATTTACGATGGCTGCCCATTTGTTAATATCCGGGATCATATTTCTAAGCCCGTCTATTTGATATGTCTCTTCTGGAAAATCCCGAATGATATCCTCGCAAGGATCCATCTCAACACAACAGTTAAATTGGTCCGCTAAGGCGCATATATCTCCTAAGTATTTCAAGTTATTTTTCATAACAACAGTACTGATGATGACTTTAATATTTTTTTTTGTAGCAAGTTTGATGGAATCTATTACTTTATCATATATTTTAAGACCTCTAAACTCGTTATGAAGGTGGGCTTCTGGATAATCTAGTGACAAAACCAAATAATCAAGATCGTTTATTTTATTTCTTTTTAACAAGTTGGGAAGGAGATATCCATTACTAACTAAACCCGTTAAAAGATTGTTTTTTGCGCTTGAGTGATGAATCAATTCTGGCAAGTCTTTTCTAAGCGTGGGTTCACCCCCTGTAAAAGAAAGAGATACAACACCTAAATCTGCGATTTGATTTGTAATATTTTTAATTTGATCCGTTGTCATTTCTTTACTTGATTGGACTAGCGATTGAGGTAATGAATGCAATGAGCAAAAGGAACATTTGGCATTACACCTTAGCGTGGCTTCTATTTGAGCTGAATATGGGATTTTTATGCTTGTAAAATTGCTTAAAAGAAAATTTTTAACATAACGAAAAGCATTTTTAGCACTAATATGCATGATAAATTCTTAAGTAATCTATTTAGGATTAGAAGGTATCTGTTTGTTAAAAATATATTTAATTAAAAATCAATAAGTAAAAAAATATCTTAAATTTTATTAGATGATTATGCTTTCCTAAACTTTTAAATTACTTTGTTTTCATTAGACATTAAATATAAAATTCAATACTTGAGTATATAATCCAAGCTTTGTTTGGGATGTTTTATTATTAAGTTCTTTAGATAGAGAGATTGAATTTATCTTTGAGTTAAACATGTAAAGGAGATTTAATTTGTCAGAATTTGAACAAAATGTATTACAAAAATTAGAGGAAATAAATCAAAAACTAGATAAATTGTTAAATCAAAAACCAGTTGCAGCGGCTCCTGCTGCTGTTGCAAGCACGCATTCTCCGAAAGCAACTCCTTCAGCTCCAGCTTCTAGCTCAGGTCCTACGAATGTGAGCCCTTCAGCTGTTGTTGAAAGGCAAATCGAGGAAGATAAGTTAATAGAAAAGCCTCCAGTAGAAGGAAGACGTGTGTGTCCGGATTGTGGGAATACAACATTTAATCAAGTTGAAGATAAATCCCAAGTTCTTTCCATGATGGGAGGAATAAAAATATACGCTAAAAAATATGTATGTAAGAAATGTGGTAAGGAAATGTAAGATCACCTAAATTCTCTTTTTTTTTTATTGAAAAATTTTTTATTTATAAAATTTCACATAAAACATTAAAAACAACCAATCCTTGAGAGATCATACATATTATATACCGGTGTATTAAATGAGTTTACTGTTAGATAAAATTAAAGGTTTAATTGGAGGAAACGAGCTTCAAGAAATTATAAAGGATTTCGGTGATATCATAAAAATAGAAACAAATATGATAAAAGCATCTAAGGAAAGGATCACTAGCCTTCTTAGTTACGCAAAAGTAGAAACACCGACTCTCAGGGAAGCAATAGAATCTCTTGGAGAAACTTTCGAAAACATCGATGGAGCAAGGGAAGAAAAGATCGATCAAATGCACGAAAAGTTCTTAACACCATTAAACGATTTATTAGAGGAATTAAAAAGCTTATCTACGGAATTAAGAGAATCTGAAAAGGCCAAAAAGGACTTAGAAAAAGCAAAATCGAAACTCACAAAGCTTAAATCAAAACCTAAGGATAAATTAAAACCTGGTCAAATGGAAAACGCTGAAACCGCAGTAAAGGAAGGCGAAGCAAATGTGCAAAAAG
>JAEOUI010000029.1 GCA_016839425.1 Promethearchaeota archaeon | reverse complement strand
CTAATTTTTTCATCTTTAATCGCGAGTCTAAAGTCCAAACGTTAACCTTAATATTATTCTGATGTGCATTTTCAATAAACTTTTCGTTGACGAATTTGTATAAAGGATGCACTGCGTAAAAACCATTATCAACTGCTTCTTGTATAGTTACCTTTTTTTTGATGCCCATCACTAGAGATGCTAATTTCAAGCTCGGTTCGACCTTCTTAATCTCTAGTAATTCATCATGATCAAATGAACTTATTATGGTTGTTTCTATAAGGTCTGCTTCTCTAAGTGATTTAATAATTTTCTCTGCCATCCCCTTATCTTTTATTTCAAGTTGAAGATTGATCTTGCCTTTTGCCAAATCGATTAATTCCTTTAATGTTGGAATTTTCTCTCCTTCCCCGCAATCTAATTGTTTTAGTTCTTCCAAGGTCATTTCGCTAATTTTACCTTTTTGATCAGTTGTTCTGTCAACTGTCTCGTCATGCATTATCACAATTTCTCCGTCCCTAGACATGTGAGTATCAAACTCCACGTAATCAGCCCCAAGTTCAATTGCTTTTTGAAATGCCTTCATTGTATTTTCTGGCGCAATTTTGTTTGCCCCCCGATGGGCAATTATTAAAATTTTTTCGTTACTTTTTTCATTCATCTTAAGATTTACCTAGTAAGCGTGAGAATTTAATTCTTATTTGTTTCAAATCAAGTAGTAAAAATTTAAAATTGTTGACCTAATTGTCCGAATGTTGATTTTCTTGTTGATTTTTTTGTCAATTTTTTTGTATAAATGATTATTTAACTAAAAATTGCCTATCCTACAACAAGCTCTTGTTTTAAGGAATTTACTCAAACACCTATGTTGTGTAAATATGTTTATCAAATCTTTAATAAAAAATAAAAACAAAAGTTTTATTTCGGAACACTCGTAATAACTTTAATTACGCAACATTTATATATGGATTTTTATTTTATCATTAAGTCAACAAAAACTATTAGAATTTGATAAAGTTATTAAAGGAAAAAAACGGTGATTCTGAAAAATGAAGTTTTGCCCCGTCTGTGATAATTTATTGGTCCCGAAAAATCAAAAACTATACTGTAAAGCTTGTGAAAAAGAATATAGTTTTAATGGGGCTGAAGATGTGGAAGAATACAAGATTGTCAAAACCATCAAACACGACGAAGAAGAAGTCGCACCGGTGATTATTAAAACGAACAGCGAAAAGATCTCTGGCGAAGATAGAAAAGCTTACGAAGAATTCTTTACCGGTGGAGAAGCTGATGGTTATTAAATCACGTATTCTTTGAAAAATTCACTCCATCTTATTTTAGTTAGCATTATATTCCTCCCCTAAATTCCTTTAGAAAAATTCTTAAATCCTCTAAATCTTTTTAAATTCAAAAGTAGATACTTATTTAAAAATATACAAAAGAGACCTAAATTAAAATGGCTGAAGAAAAGAAGAATAAAAAACAAAGGGCTCGAGGATTTGCTGGAGTCGTGGCAAAACAATTAGAACCGGTAAATAAAATCGAAGCTTTTCAAAAAAAATATAAAAATGGTAATGTTAAAGTTCTGTTAAATGCAAATGACGGAAAATATGCCGCAATAGTTAAAATAGCAGATGGAAAGCTAGAAGTCTCAGGAGAAAAGAATGGAGATAAAAAAGTAATGAAACAAATTTATAAAAAAAATGGTTGCAATTCAAAACTTGATACTACAACACCACTCTTTCTGAGCATCATGACGGGAGAATTAGGCATATTTAAAATCTTCCTAAAAATCCTTTCTCGCAAAGTAAAACTTAAGGGAATTGGAAAATTATTAGTATTACTTGATGTCTTCAACATACTTCAAGCTGATGCAAAAAAACAAGCAGCAGCATAACTTTAACTTTTTATTATTTTTTATCATTTTTCTTTTTTATAGATATAGAGGGGATTGCGATAATCTCTGAAGAAGAAAGAAATCTAGAGGATTTACAAGAAAAGATTGGATATTACTTTAATAAGGTTTCTTTATTACGTCAAGCATTAACCACGCCGTCCAGGGGAAATAAGACTGGCGAACTGCATTATGAGATTTTGGAAACATTAGGGGATGCTGTACTTAAATTAATCCTTAGTTTGAAGCTATACGAAGAAAGGGAAAAAACACCTGGGATGTTAACACAAAAAAAGCAGATGATTGAAAATGACGAGACTTTGAGCCAAATCGCACGTGATTACTTTGATTTAGAAAAATACATATTCAAAGATGAAAATCAGAGAATAGAAAACACCAATATACTAGCGGATGTGTTAGAAGCATTATGCGCAGCAGTATTCTTGGATTCACAAAAAGATCTTAATGTAGTTGAGACAGTCATCATCGATAAGTTTTATGAGAATTTGGAGGAAATAATACAAGATTCCTCTATTTTCTCAAAAAATCGCCTTTTAGAACACCTCCAAGGAATCTTTAAAATCACCCCCATCATTCGGGCCAAATTTAAAATAGTAGGGCTTGACCATGACCCAAATTGGAGTGCCAAGGCACCTAAAATTTATAGTTTGAACAATAAAATCCTAATGAAGCTGCCTGAAGACTTAAAATCCGAAGTGTTTAAATCAAAAAAGGAAGCTGAAAGGGACCTTTACATTAAAATTTATAATTATTTAAAAGATAAGAAAGAAGATTAAGATTCAAAATTATTTAAACCTGTTTTAAATAACCGTCATTAAAAAACTTAAAAAGAATCTTAATTGCCTCTTCAGAAGTAATCATCTTCTTTGTTCTCAAGGTATCTCTAGCAAAGCTTAGCATAAAAGGAGCAGTTAAGGTTTGTAAGATCTTAAAGTCTCCTTTCTCTCTAAAAGGCAACCCAGAAGCTTCACCTGCTAAATCAAACTTACTCATTTGTAATTCTGCAAACCATTGTTTTGGATCGGAGTATATTGAGGTTGGAGGAGTTGTAGCTTTGGGAATCGGCTTGCTTTCTGAGGATTTCATATTAAGTTGAGCACTTTTCTTTAGCTTTTCTTTTAACCCTGCCCAATGTTGACTCATATCTACATTATTAGAGCCCGTTGAACCAACAGTGCTTGAAGTTACCTCTGATTCGGGGACTTCCAAAGCGGGCTTACTTGGAATTGTATCACTCAACATTTGCTTCATTGTTTCTACTTGTTTTAAAGTTTCTTGGTATTTTGGTGCGTGTCCTATTCTTTCAAATTCTGGAGCTTGAATAGAGGTTTGCTTTTGTTGTTCTGGTCCTGTAACTTGAGGTTGCGTTGGAGCAGAAGGAAAGGCAGTTTCTTTTGTTAAATCTTTAGATATAGTTGGTTCTGTTATTCGTGGAATAGAAGGGGTCTTATGCAACATTTCTTTCATTTTTTCAGCTTGTTCTTCCGCATGAGTATCTTTTTTGAGGACAATTCCATCATTTTGACGAACAGCGAAGCCTAATCCATCCCGTTCAACTTCTTTTTTGGTTTTAAAAGGATCCCATTTATCTTTCGCTTCTGCAGCTCTTTTCTTCCTTTCAAGCCCAGATGTATCAAGTTCTTGTTGCTTCAATATTTCTTCAATTTTTTTTAGCTCTGTTTCGGACTTCAAATTACCATCTAAATCAAACATTTCAGCAGCTAATACAATATATTGGAGAATATCGAATATAACTACTGATGGGGCTATCCAAGTCTTGCTTAACCCATATGCTTCAAAACATAAAAGAGATTTATTTTGTTCGTAATAATAATCAGAGTAAATGGGGATGTCAATTATGTTTTTTCTCTTCTTCGAAAATGGATTCGAATAAAACCAGGGATGGTCTTTAGGATAGTCTTCTAGAGTTTTGATTTTATTTGCAGCTCGCTCACTCATTTTAAGAAATTTATGTATCCCTTCTCTAGCTTTTCTCGCAACTACGTTATTGCTAGAATTTAATAAATCACATAGTGGATCTAAAATATCTTCTTGGTAGAATTTTATGATATTTTCAACTTTATTTTCTCTATCTTCATAGGGAAAAAAGCTAAAAGTAGTTTGTCCAGTGATGGCTTCCCATACAATTCCAAAATCTCCCGGCCAAGCCGTTTTAAATTCAGTGGTAAAAATGATTTTTGGATAAATTCCATTAACCCCAAATAAGATGTTAGGAAACTCGATTCTGACCATCACTTCCTTTATGGGAAAGGTGTCCTTAAATTTTAAGATGGCAAGAGTAGGAATGATTAGCTTAGTACACTCCATGGCAAAATCAGCTTTCTTTCCAGCACCTACAGGAAGAGAAATGGTATATTCTTCCTTCTTACCCGGTTGAATGATAATATCCTCCAAGTAATTTGCAATAAAAATGTTCTTGTCACTGTTAAAGCTTTCAAAATAATTCTGTATCTTTGTTTTAAATTGTTCTAATAACTTCTTTGAACCTAAGCTCATTTTATTGTTAATCCTCTATAATCCTTAATTGAATGTTATAATAACATTTAGGTTAATACTCTATAAAAATATATAGCAGACATTTCACTTTTTCTATTCTGGTTTCCTAATCTACTCTAAAAGTTCGTTTTTCTCCAAGATTCTTTTGTATTTCTCCATGTGTTTTTGTCTATTTTTTGGTGATAATCCATTGATATAATTAATATTTATTCTGTAATCAGCATAACGCCCTTCAGTAGGTTCTTTAATGTAATCCTCTGAAGGTTTTTTCAGACTCATGACCAATGCAATGCAGAAATAGACCAATGGTGCAAAATAATATCCACTAAATCCAGGAGGATTTCCTTCTTGATAATGCAAGAAAATAGTGTAGATTAGGAAATAAGTAATTATTATTATAGAGAGCATGACAGCTAAGATACCGATCTTGTATATTGTTGTTTTACGATATTTTACTTCCCAATATAACCCATGATAGCCATCAGCATCCCCTGGAAACAGATTAATGTATCTAGCATAATGATTCTTTTTCCAGGGGATTTTTCCCCACATTATTCCATCACCACAACTGATTGAATCGAATATAAAATGGCTATAAATTCCAATTACGGGAATTAAAAAATATTCAGGGAAAAAATTAAAAATCAAACTAAAAATGAAAAGAATTATGAGCGGGATATAGCTTATTGGCCAATGTGTCCAGAAATATAAATGATGCTGGAAATCCGTGGAAATACCTCCTTGACCTCTCCGTTTTATAAGCCAATATACGGCATCGAAGTCTGGAAAGGCTCCGAATACAACAATTAAAAGCACGATATACCGGTTTTCTTCCCCTATGATGAATGAACCTTTCCAAAATATCCAAATAATGTAATAAATGAGAAAAGCATAAGCGCTGTGGTGTTCAGTACGAGCCATTTTCAGAAATTAATATTGATTAAATGATAATTAGTTTTAAGTTAGTGTGATATAAAGATTTAATACCCATGATACAAAATCAAAATAGATAAACTAAGATCAAACTTTGAATTGAAATACTAAAAATAGAGAAATAGGTTACAAGAAAAAATGACGGAAAAGATGGATATTATTCCAAATAATGAGAAAACATTCATTCAAAGATTTGGTGGAATTATCCTCATTATCGCTCTTATTTTATTCTTTATCATAATGGCTGTAAGTGGTATAAACTTCGGTCAATGGCTAGCAAATACGGTTCTGTGGTTTTATAATGAATATGGGGATTGGGGTATCTATCTTGGAATTTTTATTATTTCAATGTTTGGAAATTTCACCGTTATCTTTCCAGTTCCTTATACAGTTGCATTAATTGTCATTAGCATTGTGATTCCAGGAGTGAATCCCTTCTTTCTTGGACTTGTTGGTGGAGCGGGAGCCGGAATTGGAGAGGTTTCTGCCTGGTTAATCGGAAGAGGTTCCCAAGAGATTTTAAAAAATTCTGAGAAGACGGAACGAATGAAAGGGTATATTGATCGTGGATGGGCACCGCTCCTAATTTTTATCTTTGCAGCAACACCCTTGCCTGATGATGCCTTTCTAATAGTCCTGGGATTGGCACAATACAGTCTTTGGAAAACGCTCACCTGGTGCTTCCTAGGGAAATTCGTGCTATGTTTTTTCACGAGCGCCATTCCAATTTGGTTAGTTGGTACTCCTGTTGGAGATTTAGCACTTAACCTTTATGGCATTAATTTAGAAGCTGCCGCTGCAGGGATAATTCCTCAAAGCACGATAGTAGAGATCATCAGAAGCACGATAATGTGGGCCGGAACAATAATTATAGTGTTTCTATTAGTATACGTTGATTGGGGCAAACTCGTTGAAAAATTGAAAAATGGAGATAAACAGTCTAAAGATACTTGAATTCCCTTAATATTCTAAAAATGACTATTTTTTAAAGAAAGGTTAATTCTCTTTTTTTATGGCTGAGGAAGAAGAGGAAATAATTAGTAGACCTTTTGTGTGTAAAGCGTGCAAAAAAACGCACATGATAAAACTAAACAAACGCATCATCGAAGGCAGAAGTAAATTTCCCTTTCCATACGTGTTTCTTCACGATAATATTAATGGCGTTGAACATAAAGAGCTCCTGACCATTCTTTACATCGATAAGAACTTACAGATTCGACATTCTGAAATTCAAGAACTGGGTACGGATTTAATCTTTTCTAAAGAACAAGTAGTAGCGATGACAAAACCCTTATTGGAAGAGATAGAGCTTTTAAGGGAAGAATTAGCGGAAGCAAGAAAAGAAATTAGCGATTTGAAAAAGAAAAAATAAATCCATTTCTTTAAAAAACCAGTAGACATGTAATTCGCACCTAAATTAGAATTAATGCGATTCTTATCAATCATATACAACCTAACCACTCAATAATTGAGTGAAATAAATAAAAAAAAGATTAAAATAATTAAAAAAATATCGATTGACTAGATTATGCTTGTAAAATTCAATTCTATCCTCAATTGCCTTGTCAAGGAGAGACTCGTGCTCCTTGTCAATGAGAATACGAGTAAGTCCTTTTTTAAGTAACCTAAATAGATCAACGAGTACAGATAGTCTTTCATGGGGCTCTACCGACCCCATTTCTCTTTTGTTTTCTTGTTGCCATTCGATTGCCCCTCTCCAGGCAAATCCTTTTATTGCCATTTCACTTACATTTGGCAAGTATTTCACGATGATTTTAGCTATTGAATCTAGCACGACTTTTTGATTATCAGCAAGATGTATTTTATTATAGTATGCTTCTGCATCCTCAATCCCTTGTTGATTAAATTTTAATAATTGTCCCATTTTGCATCAAATTTAGCTTTTTTATTTGAATCTCATATTTTTTGCCTAAAAATACCTAGATGGTAATACTTTCAAATATTTTTATAACTATATTAACTGACATTAACTATTTGCTATAAGTTCAAAATTCTTTTTTTTCCCTAAAGTTTAAAAATTATTTCCCTTATTAGTTCTATTTTAATATCTCAT
>JAEOUI010000239.1 GCA_016839425.1 Promethearchaeota archaeon | reverse complement strand
ATTTTATAATAAATACCTCTAGGTGTAAAAGTAGCGCCCCATATGAATTTTCTCGAATCGCTTTGAAGTGGTGTTTTTTCAACGAACTCTTTAATTAAGGGATCTATATGCGTGGGTACTTCCTTTTCGTCATTAACGGTGACACCAAAACACAATCGCTCGATTCTTCCAGATTCCCAGCTAAATGTAAAGTTTAAATGGGCGGCTTTACGGCAACCCTCCATTATCTCATCAGAGGCAGGTGTAAATCCTAATTCTTCCACGAGCTTAATGCAGTCCTCTAATGTCGATTGTGCTGGTTGCTTGAGCATGAAATAAATATTCATCGTGTGATGTAAAAAATCAAATGCAAAAAGACTAAATACAGTTAATCCGTGCCTTTCAAAATATTGCTTATATTCTTTAAAAGCTGGAGGTACGGCTTTCATTGAGAAGATTGGTTCAATTGAGCCAGGAACAACAAAAGGCCAAATTTTTGATAGTCCATTTTTTGCATCTACATCTACACCATAACCCATCATTTCGAAAATACTTATCGATTCAATCATCATTTCGTGAATGAGATGGCCATTCTTCTTTATTAATCCGTTATTAACAGCCATTGTATAAGGATCTGGATTATGTGGCATGAAAAATTCCACATATCTCAATGCAACATCTCTTCTCTCAACAGGTTTAGTAGTAGTTCTTATTGAAACAGGAGCACCTCTGAAAAAATCCTCAAAAGCATATATTGCTTTAGACATTGCATCTTTATTATAATCAACTCCCGAAATTTCACATATCTTAGAAATATCGTCGATCATCTGCTCGAGGTCGTTATTACATTTAAATTCTGATTTGACTTTTGCCAGATATTTATCGTATGAAACGCCCATCTCTTCTAAATCAGCAATTACAGTTGGCTGGAAAGTAGGAGGTGTTACTTCAAATAATCCCACGATCAAATCTATTTCCGCAACTTCTTGAGAATTCCTTTCTTTGCATTTTGATTCAGCCTTGTTTAATAGTTCCGGTGCTATAACGGGTTTTACAAACTCCGGCATCTTTTCTACGATCTTATCGTATAATTCTTTAACATCTGGTTTCCATTCCATCTTAATGATCTCTTGTTTTTTTTAATTTTTTATTTAATTTTTTATTTTTTCATGAGCCTTTACTTGTAAAGGTAAAAGTGGAGAACATTCCATTAATTTAGCCATATCTCCATCAACAGTATAAAGTCCCGCCATTGTCGCTTGGACGGGATTTTGTTCTCCAGAAAAGACTTTTTTCACGATTTCAAAATCAGCATTATGAACGAGTTTGATATGGTTTAAATCTTCTGTATTTTCTCCCATTCCAAATCGTATTCCGTTCTGATCAAATGCATGCCAAAAATTTAAATCTTCTCTGTCTTTTAGGTGGTATTGAAAAATTGTTGGATTAATATTTTTTAATATCGCAGGTACTTCAGGTAATTTAGCAAATTCTTTAGTGAGTTCCGTCATATATGCATTCCATTGAGTTAGATCAACTTTTTCGACTTCTATTGATGATGTAATATTTATCATATCGCTACATGAGCATCGCTTGCATATTGGTAAGAGCTTATTGCTAATCATACCTTTTCGAAAGGCGCGTATAGATTCGGAATTCCATATCTCTTCTAAAGGTTGTTCTGTAATATTACCAAAACTTTTTACTATATAAGGACAGTTGTAAACAGATCCGTCTGGTCCAATATTTGGTGTAAGTGGGGGCATTAGAGTAAGTTGGCAAATTGGTTGTTCTTGTTCCCGTAAGGTTCCTCTCCAATATATTTCAGGACGATCTCCAAATAATTTAGGAAAAAACATTACTGTAAGTCCAAATTTTTTACCTTCTTCTTTTGCTGCATTTATATTATTGATTAAATCTTTTTCTGAAAATTTCAATTCCCCAATGTGTCCATCAATTTCAACATCTTCTCCAATCCATTTTTTCATGAGTTCTTTTGATTCTTTTATATCTTCTTTATTAATTATATGACCAAAAATAAAATTGACAGCATCTACACCCAATTCCGCACCAAGTTTTACTACATTAGCTAGGTCGTTTATGTTTTCGTTTACAATGGTACAATGGATCCAAGTAGACAATCCAGCATCTACTAGTTTTTTAATTCCCTCAACCGTTTTATTAAAACTCTCTGACGAACCTCTTATTTTTCCATCTAATTCATTTGAAGCATTTAAAGACACTTGAATATTTACGAAATTTTTCAATTTAGCCAAATTTTCGGCTATTTCTTTATTGATTCTAGTACCATTTGTGGACATTATTTGATTTACACCAATAGAGTCGAAGTATTTTATCATATCCATCATATCACGATTGACCCAAGGTTCTCCTCCAAGATGGAATAAAACTTTCGCATTTCTCAATCCATCTTTAACTTGCTCTAATGATAAACTTGGGATTTTTTTATTTTTCATGTGTTTAACTAGACACATATAGCAGTTTAAATTGCAATTATAACTTGCATAAAAACACACATCACTTAGGTCT
The DNA here is from genome assembly GCA_016839425.1 of Promethearchaeota archaeon. The sequence continues at coordinate 5,579 of JAEOUI010000239.1, read as the reverse complement.
CCCGAGAGGCCATTTTCTCCTAGTTGTTTTATAACTTCTATGGGTGTTTCTTTTCCAAGAGGCATTGCTTCTCGTAGAGAAACACCACATCCGATTTGATCTTTCTCCATAATTTATTCACTTCTTTTTTTTTATTATTTAAGATTTTTAATGTTAATTTTGATATTTTGCGAATTGCATGTTGCTCATTTCAGCAAATCCGTCGGGATTATTAAATCCCAATCCAGGCATCATCCACCGAGGATTATTAGTTCCATAATTTCTAACAATTTGAAAAAGATCGACTTCTTTTATATTAGGCGTTACGTAAAATCTTGGTTTTAAGAGATTTTCCCCTTTCTTAATTATGCCATCTTTTTCAGCAATGGTCTGAAGTATCGTATTAGGATAGATTCTCATGCCTACAAATACAAGAACGTCTCCATCTCCTTGCCATAATTCTCCTTGATAGCTGTCCATCATTTCCAAGCGATCAAGAGATGCTTGAATGGTTTCGCGAGTTTCTCCTGGACCACCGACCATTACATGCATTAATTGTTCTATTTCCAATTCTACACACTTTTTGCATGTAAGCATTGTATCGTCAGGATTCCTATTTTTATTCATATTTTTGAGCATTTCTTCTGACAGTGATTCAATACCAGTTGCAAAATGAGCGGCTCCGCTTTCTTTCATGAGCGGCATTAAGTCAATATAATTTTTACTTGGTACATAGTTTGCACCCCATTTGAAATCTAGGTTGCGATTTATAATCTCTTGACAAGTTTCTTTAACATGATCATAATTAATGTTGAAAAGACTATCAACTATGAATAATTTCTTAATATCATAATTATTTACGATTAAATCTAATTCTTCTACAATACTCTTGGGAGTTCGATATCGAACATTTGAACCTTCTATATATCGATAACTACAATAGATACAGTTCATTGGGCAACCACGTTTAGTCTGTATGTTTCCCCAATAAGGACCTGACTTTTTTAAAGGATCTATAAGATACGCATCATTATCGATCATATCTCGTATCGGAAATGGCAATTCGTCTAAACGTTCAACGCGCCAAGGTGGTGTTTGATGATAATTTCCTTGAGCGTCTAAAAAGCATATCCCTTTTTCAATTGTCCTTGGATCTTCTCCTTTTTGGACTTTATTAATAATCTCTTCAAAAACATATTCTCCATCCCCAATAATTCCTAATTTATGATTTAAATCAATTAGAATTTCTTTAGAAAAAATTGAGAAACCCGCGCCTCCAAGTACAACAGGAATTTTCGGTTCCGCGAGTTGTTTGACATATTGGATGATATTTCTTACAGGTAAATAAAAGAATAAATTTCCTGGATAAGTTGTAGAATCGATATTGCGAATTGAAATTCCAATGATTTGTGGATTATATTCCTCTATTACATCTGAAATATCTTTTTTATAATCATTACTTAATGTAAGATCCAGTAATTTTAAATCATGACCTCGACTGAGCAAATAGGAGGTTAAATAAGCCTCTCCTATTGGAGGAACCATTACATGAACAATTTCTCTACTTCCCGAAAGAATTAATACTCGCATAATCTCACCCTTCAATTATTCTGCTAATTCTATTTGTTTTTTGTTTGACTTCATCGTTTCGTGTTCATGGTCGTTTTCGTGCCAACAGAACGGGAAAGAACCAAAGAAATCTCCTGTAATATATTCAGCAGTAACTCGACAGCCTCCTCCACACATCTCTAGGTGATGGCAACTAGCACATTTCCCTTTAATTCGTTTTCTATCTCGAATGTCCTTATAAAGTTGGGAATTCAATATGTCTTCGAAATTATCTTTTAATGAATTACCAAGCGTTAAATTAGTAGGATATCCTGCGGGATAAATAGTTCCATCGATTCCAATGCCCATCATCGTTCTACAGGCTAAACAACCCACGCCCCATTCGATTGCAGCAAATTCTTTATCCGATTTTGGCTTTTCCATAAAGGGCATCATGTCGTATATTTCATAAGCTGGAAGAGTTCCTGCTTGACCATTTCTTATCGTTTCAATTGCATGTTTGAACTTAAAATCATACATTTTTTTATATTCATCCTTTGAAAGCCCTATTTCCCCCCAATGTTCGGCAGCTCGATTTTGTTTCACAACGCATCTAAAATAAGGTTGAGAACCCCATTTTTCGGATAATAATTTCAGTTCCTCTAACTCGTTAACATTTTCTTTCATAATGGTTATTGAAGAACAAACGAATATTCCGTATTTAAGGCATAGATCAATAGCTTTTTTTGCGTATTGCAAGGAATTTTTAAATCCACGCAGCTTATCGTTTTTTTCTGGATCAGCGCTATCAAAACTTACAAATATATGGCTGATGTTATTTTCCTTGCACATTTTAGCAAATTTATCATCAAATTGAACACCATTCGTAATGAGGGCGTGAATGTAATCGTTATCATTACAAAATTTCATTATCTCGCCGATATCTTTTCGTAATGTTGGTTCTCCACCAAACCATACGAAACAAGCATGTCTTCCTTGTTTTCTAAGACCAGTTTCTACATTTTGAATGATATATTTCCAATCTTCGGCAGATAATTCTGGTCTGGGTATTAAATCGTCTGCAGCACAATGAAGACATTTTTGATTGCATTTATCTGTAAGATACATCGCAAAATGAATATTTCCAGGGTGGAAACCTCGTTCTAATTTTTCCCAAGATACCTTTAATCTATCTTTAATATCCTTGAGCTCGATATATCTTTCTACATCAATTCCTAAAGCGGTTAAATCTTCAACCATAATGGGTTTAAATGCTTCGGGGATGATGTCAAAAATTCCCAGTACCACATCAGCATCGTTAACATAAGATCCGTTTCGTTCAAGACATCGTTTTTCAGAAGCCTCTAAAATTAAAGGTTCGACTGAGGGTCTGAATCCTTGAGGCATTTGTTCTGCAATCCTATTAAAGAGATTTTGAGTATTACTTTCCCATTCCATTTAATTTCGCCTTAATTTTCTGGATTTTCGTGTTTATGATCGTCGTCGTGCCAACAGAAAGGAAGTGCCGCCAAAAAGTCTCCAGTCATATTCTCTGCGTGAACCCTACATCCACCCCCACACATTTCGAGGTGATGGCAAGTTGAGCAACGACCTTTAATCTTTCTATCTCTTATGGCCTTGAACATCTCAGTTTCCATTATTTCTTCAAAGCTTTGTTCTAATACATTACCTAAAGTTAATTGAGAGGGATAATCGCACGGAAAGAAATCGCCATTAACATCTATACCCGAAACTGAACGACAGGCTTGGCATCCTACACCCCATTCTAAACCTGCTTTTTCTTCGATTGTTCGAGGACATTCCATGAAAGGTACCATATCATATGTATATACTTTATTCAAGAATGACGCTTTCCCTTCTCGAATGGCTTCGACAACATTCTTAAACTTGAAGTCGTAAAATTGTCTGTATTGGTCAAAATCCAGTCCTATATCTTGCCAGTTTTTATCTGCGGTTCTTTGTTTTATAACTGCCCTGAAATAAGGTAAGGCTCCCATTGAATCTAACCTATCTTGTATCTTGTCTATTTCGTCAAAGTTTGCTTCTTGGACAGTAGCCGTGCAAATAACCAGATGTCCATAATCCAAAGCTAATTTGATTGCTTTTTCAGCAACTTCTTGAGCTTTAGGATATCCTCTGATATAAGCGGCTCGCTCAGGATCTACACTGTCGTAGCTTATAAAAACATGATGCATCTTAACATCAGCGCATAATTTCGCTAATTCCTCATCAAAAAGTATGCCATTCGTAGAAATTGCTTGATAATACCCTTTTTCTCCACAATATTTTATTAATTCTTTAAGATCTTTCCGAATGGTTGGTTCCCCACCAAACCATATATAGCAACCTTTTCGATTTTGCTTTCTTAAAGTCTGTTCTACATTTTCAATGATTTGAATCCATTGTTCGGTGCTTAATTCTGGGCGCTTGCCCATTAATTCTGCTGCACAATGGACGCATTTTTGGTTACATCTATCCGTGAGATACATTGTAAAATGATAAACACCTGGAGCCCATGCTCCACCAACATCGTCCCAAGTTCGAGCAAATGCTTTTCTTGCTTCAGATATTTTAACATATCGATCAACATCTATACCAAGCGATTCTAAATCTTTAACAACCGTTGGTTGAAATGCTTGAGGTGTTATTTCAAATAAAGAAGATAATAAATCGTCTTTTGTAATATATCCCGAATTCCTTAATCTTGCTGTTTTTTCAGCAGCTTCGTGCCACATGGGTTTTATAGAGGTTCGAAACATTTCGGGCGTCATTGACATAATTTTTTCAAACATTTCTTTCATTTCATTATTCCAATCCATAGTTTTCACCTAATTTTTGAATTTTTCTGTTTAATTTCTTAAAAGATAAAGAGTATATAAAGGATAAATCGGATAAAATTCGATTATTGTTATTTAGAAAGAGAATATTCATCATTTTTATTAACCCACCTCTCGAATTTCTATGCAAGGATTAGTATGGTTATAATTTACGAGAGAATCAGAGGGCATTGCGTATGAAATCGATATATTTTCAAGCAACCGCCGTTTAAAATTTGAGAAAGATAGCCCTATCTCATTTTGTTTTTTTAATTGAGGGATAGCTTGAAGATCAAAATTGTTGAGTATTTCAATTTCATTCTTAATTAGATTATTATTATCATTTCTGCGATTCTTGTTAGTAAAATAATCGTGCATTGGGGAATCAAATGATATTTGTATGATATCTTCCCCAGATCCAAAATTATCAAAGTCAGGATAAGTTATTAGGGAAGGAGAATCGATATAATCTGCAAGGCATAACTGAAATCCAATTAATTTTTGAATCTTCTTGTTATTCACTTTTCTCTTGATATAATAATGATAAATTATAGTTTCAAATAGTATAATCAAATTCACTACTATAATAATGTCGAATAAATGCCCAAAAGTAAATTTAGTAAATTGTTCTGCATTTGGTAAAAATCCTAAAACATTTATTTTCGGAAAAAATGGCAAGAAAATTGATTGCCCATCTTCGACATATTGTACAAAATAGGAAAAAAACGAAGGAATATTCTCTACATATACCAAAAAAAGCGATAAGGGGATGTTTTCAAGCAAAAATATGATTATTAAGATCAAATTAATTTTCAAGATCTTCCTTGCTTTAAACACCAATTATCCACCTTTTGGAACTATAAAATATTATAAATTACAGTTCTATTAAAAGGCTTTGAATATATAAAAATACAAATTCTATATTTTTGAAAATAACTGCTTCTTAGTTTTTTTTTCGTGACGCGCTTTATTATTTTGTGTAATAAACATAGGAACAGAGCTGATCAAGAGTAATTTATTTAAATTTTGAATCGAAACTCCAGACAATCGTTTCTTATCGTAATTAATAATATTATAAAAAAACGAAATCTTCGAATTTTTAAAGGAGTTCATAACTTCCAAAAAGGATTTATATTTCAATTTTAATCCAAATTTTTCAGGAGATTCGTGTACAGGAGAACTAGGGAAAATATAATACGGTTCGTTCATGAAAGT
>JAEOUI010000557.1 GCA_016839425.1 Promethearchaeota archaeon | reverse complement strand
GGCGGTGGACCTCCAAAAGCTCCAGGTGGCGGTGGACCTCCAAAAGCCCCAGGTGGCGGTGGACCTCCAAAAGCCCCAGGCGGAGGTGGACCTCCTCGAGCCCCAGGCGGCGGCGGACCTCCATCCCGAGCAGGGTTACCTCCTGCACCTAAATTACCTCCAACTAGTGGTGGTGGACCACCTGCAGCACCTCCCGGCGGCATGCCACCATCACCTCATGCAAAAAGACCTGGACCTCCAGCACCTCCTGGTGGGAGTAGGCCTCCAGCACCTCCTGGACCGCCCGCTACTGCAAATACTGCAGGTGGAGGGTTGAGTTCTCTTAGAGACGAGATGTTGGACGAATTAACCCGGCTCAAGAAGATCATGAGAGGAGAATCATAAAACCCTAATTTTTTCATTTCTTTTTCTCACAATTTATTCATTATCTTATGAAAATCTCAAAGGATTAAATTTAAATTAGATCTTCGAAATTATTTTATATAAAAGTATAATAAAACTCGTCTACGATGCCAAATCTTACAATCGTTTTAGATCTCGGACAATTTTCCACAAAAATTGGTTTTGCGGGCGAAGATTCTCCATCTAATGTGTTTTTTACGATTGTAGGGAAACCTAAATATCAAAATTTAAGCAGCCAAGAAAGCGTAAAGGGGAGGGAAGAACTATATGTTGGAGACGAAATTCAATCTCTTGGACTTTTTAAAATTCATTCTCCTATTGATAATGGTTCCATCGTGGATTGGGGCTATTTCTCTAAGATAATTGACTATATCTTCTATAGTTTAAGAGTAGATCCAAGCCTGGTTAATCTGCTTTATGCTGTACATCCCTCCTTTCCCAAAAACGATCTTCATAAGTTATTTGAATTATTTTTAGAGCGCTATCAATGTATGGCGTTTTATCCCGTTCTGGATTCGCAATTAACACTATATTCTGGTGGATTTCAAACTGGGTTAATGATAGAAATGGGTGATAGTAGCACGAGAATTGTTCCGATATATCAAGGTTTTAAAATTGAACACGCCATCCAAATCCTTGAAATCGGTGGTAGGGTACTCTCCAAATATATGGAAAAAATCTTGGGAACGATTGGATTTTCTGTAGATTCCTCGATCCGTAGGGAATTAGTTAGAGTTATTAAAGAAAAGGCTTCTTTTGTATCTTTAGATTACAACGAAGATATAAAAAGATACGAGCAATATAGTAAGAAATTTTCCTTACCCGATGGCTCTGTTATCACATTGGATAAAGAGCGTTTTATGGTTGCTGAAGCGTTGTTTGATCCTTCATTAGTAAGTTTAGAATCAAAACCCTTACATATAGCAATTCTTGACGCAATTGAAGAATGTGATTTGGATATTCGTCCCGCTCTAATAAATAATATTTTTCTTTCTGGTGGTTCTTCTATGTTTCAAAACCTCAAGTCTAGAATATATCAAGAACTTGAATTAGAATTAATAAGACGAAAAAAAAAAGACCAAGTTGTAAAAATCATTGCTCCTCGAGAGAGAACTTATTCTGTCTGGATTGGGGGATCTATTCTCGCTTCTATTCCGGAATTCAGTAAAAATTGGATAACACGAGCAAAATATTTTAGTGAGGGTACTCCAGAAGATCTCATTTAGAATTTAAAAAAAATAACGATTATATTATGGGGATGATACATTTTTATTTATTTTGAATTGAATGTATTTTTCTTACTTACTATTGATAAGGTATCAAAAAAATGGAAGATCTTAATCAAGAAAATTCCGAAAAAATCCCTAATGTACAAGAGGAAGCTGACTCTAAATTATTTAACAAGATTAAACAAATAAATACCCCTATAAAAAACGAACTTTTGATAACTCTATTAGATGGTGAATGGCATCCTGAATCGGAACTTATTCGAACGGCTAAAAAGGAACGGAAATATGCTGGAGCAGTATTAGTAGGGACTATGCTAAATAACATAAATTCTTTAGGCCAAGATGTTCTTTTGAGCAAAAAAATTATTGATGGCGAATGGCATTTCAAAATCTCAAACAATTATGTTGGTTTGACTCGGGCTGCGTTTACTAGAACCGCTTATAGGAAATTAGATAAAAATGATTAATTAAAATCGTTTATTTTTTACTTTTTACACATTTATTATTCAGAATTGAATATTCTTTACATTTAGAACAAAATCCTTTGCCTGAACGAGATTCTATTCCTTCCTTCCAACATTTTGGGCATAAATAATAATCAAACATTTTTCCATTTTTATATGTAGAAATTTTAAATACATCGAATCCACATTTAGAACATTGAGTTTTAAGAATAGTAATATTGCCTTTTTTAGGGAGGGGCAAAAAAGATTTGCAGGTACTATCTGCACAGGCTATAAATCGTTTATTTTTTAAATTAATAAATTTCATTGACGATTGATTACATTTTGGACAATTAGCAATTGTCAATTTGAATCTATTTGAGGATTTAGGCTTATTTTCCTGTGATTGTTTTGGGTCTAATTCAGATGCTATCTTTTGAAATTCTTTTTTTGCTAAAAGAAAATTATCAAAAAGATCTAAAAACTCTTTTCGCACCTCTTCTATGACATCGTTCATTTTTTGTTGTCTATTCTTTATTAAAGTTAATTTTTTTTCGACAGTTTTCGTAAATGATGGTTTTAAAAAGGGTAACCAAACTTTTTCTAGAATTTCCATCAAGAATATGCCTAAATCTGTAATGAAAAATTTATTTTTTTGCTTTCTAATAACCTTGCGAATTAACATTGTCTGGATGATTTGGGGTCTAGTTGCTTTTGTTCCTAAACCGTGTTTTTCCATGAGCTTTAGAAGCGTTGGATCAGTATATCGAGCTGGAGGTGTCGTTTCTTTTTCTAGAAGCATTATTTCTTGTATGGGTATCGTATTACCTTCGATTTCTATTTCTAAATCGTAATGTGGTTTTAAAAAAGGTGCAATTTCATAAAATCCAGGATAAATTAAAGAAATAAGTTTTGCTTTAAATGGTTCGTCTTTTATCAATAAATCTAAATCTTGTTTGGATTCGGTTGCTTCTTCGCCAAATAATGCTAAGTAATGTCTTGAAAGCAAATCGTAAACCTTTGAACGGGTTCCACTACTTAATTTTTTATCGTGTAATTCTAAGCTTTCTAAGGGTGTTATAGGGGGATGATCTCCTTCATCTTTTTTTCCTTTTGTAGGAAAAATCCTTTTATTCACGATTTGATTTTTAGTATATACTCCATAAATGGAATGCGAAGAAAATTTGTTTAAAATCGTGATGTGATTAAAATCCTTTTTGTAAACATCGCTTTCTGTTCTCGGATATGAAATAATCTTGTCAAGATATAGTTCATTCATCGTATCCATTGCTTGTTTTGCACTTATCTTTAGCGTTTTTGTAAGTAATATTAGCGCTTTGCTCGTATTTAATGGAGCTGGTGTTATTATTTGAACCTTATTTTCATTAAAATTTATTATTATTGCTGTTTTCTCGTTTTTAATTTTCTCGTAAATTGCTCTTGCAATT
>JAEOUI010000512.1 GCA_016839425.1 Promethearchaeota archaeon | reverse complement strand
TATGCCTCCCTTAATGAATTACCAGAGATTCCTGAATTAGCAGTTATAATGCTTGGAAGTAATATTATTGAAATAGTCGAAGAACTTGGAAAATTTGGAGTACGACATATTACCATCCAATCTGAATTAAAGCCGGGTGAAAATGAATGGGAATTAAGCAAAAGATTGGATGAGATCTGTGAAAAATATTCAATCACTTATCTTGGTCCAAGCATGATTGGGATCATTAATTTCAAGGATAATTTCACCACCTCGATCATCCCCGTGAGACAACACATAATGCGGGAATATCATAATATCAAGCAAGGCATTAGTTTCATTGCTCAATCTGGCGGTTTAGCTGGTGCTCTTGGTTGGTGGATGCCATCCCAAAATCTTCCGGTTTCTAAAGTAATTCATATTGGAAAAGCTCATCATCTTAATGAAGCAGACTTTCTGGAATACTTTTTAGAGGATGATACAACTAGCGTTATTTCAATATTCCTCAGGGAAATTTCTGATGATTTGATAGAAGTGATTAAGAAAATTTCACCGATAAAACCCGTATTATTTTTCTATGTTGGAAAAGACCAAGAGAAAGAGAACGAATTAATTGAAGTCGGAGGAATCCCAGTTCAAAATTACATAGAACTCTTTGAAATTGCAAAAATCTTCTTATGGTGTCCTGAACCTAAAGGTACTAACTTAGGCATTATTGGTCCATCTTCGGGTGCTATTTATCTGATCGTAAGGGAGATGAGGAATCAGCATCTCTCTCTTGCAAGACCTAAAAAGGAGTCTCAGGATGCAATCTTAGATAAGATTGGCGGATCCACTTGCGCCTATGGAAATCCCGTGGATTACTGGCCGCCTGAACGCTTTATAGGCACTAAGATCTGTAGCATTTATAATACTTCTGCAAATGCCTTGTTAAAGGATGAAAACGTTGATGGTTTGATTTTAGCTTTAGAGTTCTTCATTGAAATCGAATTTGATTTTTATATTTTTGAAAAAATTCAAAACTTATATCCAAATAAACCAATAATCACCGTATTAATTCAAGCAGAACGTGAAGGTGCAAAAAGGATCGTTAATGCCGCTACTGATCTTCAGATTCCTGTTTTTGAGAACGAGATCGAACGTGCAGTAAGAGGTTATAGGCTTTTATATGAATATTATTCAAAAAGAAAAAAGAAAAATTGATTTGACTATCAATTTAACTCTCAAAAATATCTTTCAATTCGTCAGGAATTTGGGCATCTTTATCTATTATGGATAAAGCAAATATTTTCTCATTACACCTGCATTTTTTTGACTCAAACAAGTAAAAATTTAATTCATTTTTCCAATTTGCGACTTGAACATAATCGATTTTTACTAATTCCCCACAAACACAGAAGATTCCTAATTCTGAGGAATATGCAGGGATGATATCCGATAAACTCTTTTTAGCAAGTGAGAATTGACTTTCATTCAATAGGTTGTTAATTTTATCTGCTAAAGAATCCTTGAGTACGGGAATGAAACTATTTATGACTCCTTCTTTAGCATCCACTTGGGTCAATACGATAAAATTTTCTTCCTTAGAATTATCCATCTTTTTTTCTATTGCCCCTGAAGGTTGTTGGATTTGTAATGCTTCGGGAATTGGGTAAGGTTCCATCCCAAGAGGGTACTCGAAAGTTAGCACGTATTGAGTTGTCCCCCTAACACTTTTTTGATTTAAAACTTTGATATTTTCATAATCTCGGCTATATAGAACGAATTTAATTAATTGAATAGGAACCTTTTTATCTAACAAGGCTGTCCTGACATCGTCTAGTATTTCTGCAGCATGATTCTTTAGAATTAACAAGTCTTCTCTATTTTCCTTGAAAAATTCGTTCTTATGTGCTTCCTTAAATTCAAACCATTTTTTCAAAGCTGTCGTTCTTAAAATCTGAGGAACCATGCAAAACACGCACATTATTGGAAGAAGGAACCACATATCAATAATTCCTTCCATACCGGGTATGTATAAAATTGACATCATTCCAATTAAAACTATGATCATTATGTAGTTCATGTTGCGCATGCTTTTTTCCACTGATTTTTTACGCCCATACTTTAAAGCAAGGTCTTCCGCATTCTTTTTCGTGCTTTTTACTAAGTTGAAGATGTCTTTTGATTCAAAACTCTCCTTAATTAAAACATTTTCTTCCGATCTATTGGAGAATTCTTCAATATATTTGTTAATCTGAGTTTCGAATTGTTCAATAGATTTCTCTTTATAGATAAAATCAAAAGTTTCTTCAGAAAAATAATCCAAAAATCTAACAATAAAAAGCTTTTTTTCAACAGCTTCCACTTCTTCTGGAGTAAGACCGAGTGCTTCTTGAATCAATTGAGATTGAGTCTTTTTTTGTTGTTGTTGCTTCTCATCTCCTTTTTTAATCTCTTCTTCTCCGTTTTCCGATTTACTCATGTTTTGATTCTATTGTTTTTTTATGTTATGATAAGATGTAAAGATTGAATTCTTTTAAATAGAACTATATAAACAAAAAGCCCCGTGTTTTAGAATTTGTAATATTGTAATAAAAAAAAAGCCCTCGTGGAAAATCTCTTGAGTATATTAATGCATTTGAATAATTATTCTATAGATTATAAAGGATATAATTTAATTAGTAATCACTCTTTTACTAATTAAAAGATTTAAAGAGATTTGATATAAAATGGATAAAGAAAAAATTAAGAAAGTCATTGAAAAAATAAGACCGCAACTCCAGATGGATGGCGGAGATGTAGAGTTAATTGATATAACTGATGATGGAATAGTAAAGGTACGCTTACAAGGGCATTGCGTTGGTTGCATGCATGCTCAGCAAACGCTTAAGCTAGGGATAGAAAGAGCGGTTAAGCAATTTGTTCCCGAAGTTAAAGAAGTCGTTTCAGTTTAACCAAAATCGTAAAAAAACCGTATTTTTTTACCTTTTATTATTTTGAGTAAGAGATTTAGACTCTTAATCATACCATTGGAAATCTTAATCCCAATTCAATTATCAACCTAAAAGTCAACTCTAAATTATATCTCGAATTATCATTCATACTATTAAATAAAGAGGATTAGAATGAGTAAATTTAGTGAAAATGAATTCTTGAATGAATTGAAAAAAGCTCAAGATTTTATGAACGAAGATCAGTTCAAAAATGCCCTTGATGTTTTATACAAGCTCAAGGAGATTGAACTAAATGGCGATTTTGACTATAATTTAACACATAAGCTTTATCAATTAATCTCCAATTCCCAATCCCTTCTTAATCAACAGCAATTATTAAGTTATATTGAAGAAATTGCTGAGAATAAGGAATCTATTTCTATAAGTGAGCTTCACAATTATGTATCCTCTAAGGGTATTTTAAAGATTGATGAGGCCATTCTCAGAAGAGAATTAGAGCTCTTAATCTTAAGGGAAATCATACCACATAAAATTGTCGGTACTGAATTAAAATTTTATTGAACCTGTATTCTCTTTATCAAGTCTAAAAATAATCGAGATTTAAAAGCATTATTTTTCATTCAATGGTAAATAGAGTTTAAAAAAATGATCATTGATCAGCTTGACTCATCAATTCAATTAAAAATAGTATATTTTGGACCTGCCCTGTCAGGAAAGACTACTTCACTTAGGAGATTATTTGACCATTTTGGTAATGACTTGATTTCAATAGAAAGTAGTGTAAATAGAACCCTATTTTTTGATTATGGGACAGTGGCATTTCAAAATGACCATTGGTTAATAAAAATACATGTATATTCTACTACGGGTCAGGATTTTTATGTGGTCACCCGTCCCGTGACATTAAGAGCCGTAGACGGAATTATTTTCGTAGCAGATTCACAAGAGAGCGCTTATGAAAGAAATATAATCTCTTGGGAAGAGCTAAAAACATATTTTGGAAATTCATTTGATCAGATTCCAAAAGTAGTTGCCTTTAATAAGCAAGATTTACCCTATAAATTCAGTCCAATAAAGTTTTTGGAAGAGATTGGATATGATAACTATTCAAAAATAGATGCAAAAACTACGATTGCCGTAAATGGTGAGGGTATTTTGGAGTCGTTTGAAAGTGTATTAAACTTAATATTTAAGGACTTATATAAGGCTAGTTTAGTTTCAAGCTTGAAGGAAGCTTAGGATAGAATAAAGGGGTATAAAATAATGATTATTGATGGATTAGACAAAACCATTCAACTTAAAGTAGTTCTTCACGGTCCTGGAATGTCAGGAAAGACAACATTCTTAAAGTCAATATTGAGAAAATTTGGAAAAAAAGTATTCAGTACAGAAAGTACCGTAAAAAGAACCTTAAACTGCGACTATGGCGTCATTTCAATGCCATTTAACAATTGGACCTTAAAAGTTCACCTCTACTCCACCGCTGGAGCAAGATATTATGAAATTACACGTCCTGTTATTTTAAGTGCGTGTGATGGCTTGATTTTCATTGTAGATTCCCAAAAAAATGAATTGAAAAATAATATCATTGCTTGGAATGAATTACTCAAATACTTTAAATCTGAATTGAAAAAACTGCCAAAAATCATCGCCTTCAATAAAGATGATCTATCTTATAAGTTTAATAAGAATCTCTTTCTTGATCAAATAGAAAGTAGGAGTCTCGAACATCTAAGTTGTATCGATACTCAAGCAACTAAGGCAAAGGGCACGTTTGAAGCACTTGAAACCTTACTCGACTCGATCCTTAAAAGTTGTAATGTCTTGGATTTTATTTCAGAAATGTGGAGCATCCATTAAGAAAGGGATAGTTTGAAAAGAATAAAAAAAGTTAAAAAGAGATTGGTGTTTGAATCCTCACTGATCTTTGAGAATTATCCTCTATTATCGATATAATTGCCGAGATATTTTGTTGGGTATCATATTCAAGAATTTTCTCTTCATCTTTATTCCAATTTGAAAATCCATTCAAATTTGGACTGGTTTCGAATAAACCTTCTTGTAGACCCGAAAGCTTGATGGTAATACCTTTTAAATCTTCTTTTGAGCTGTTTTTAAGTGTTATTTTATACTTCTTCATTTCTTTTCCATTTTCAGTATCTATCCCTATTAATTGAAATCGTTTCTGAAACTTTGATGATATATCTTCGAACACGTTCATCCCTCCTGTTGTTCCAGAAGAAAATAAATCGATCTCTTTAGGTTTTTCCGAAAGAGGTTTTGATATAATAGTTATCGGAAGCTCAAATTCAACGGGTTGACGCCCAAACTCCGGTTTTTTCCGTCCAATTACCAAAAGAGTCCACTCTGTATAATCCCCATATCTCATTCCCCAATTTTCTTTCTCTGAAGGTTCCCATAGATAATTATGGCTTGGCTCAGCAATTTCAGGGACCTTTACCAAGACATATCCTTTATCCGTATTGGTTGTTTTTGAATCTCCCGCAATCGCCGGGGGTAAATCCACGACATTAGTGCAATTTTTTCCATAGGGTTCACAAAAACACACGAGATTGGCTTTTTGCAAGAGTCGTACTTCGATTTCTTTGAGGTTTTTTGACGTGTAATTTACTTTTATTGTTTCTCCGGGCTTAAACACGT
>JAEOUI010000028.1 GCA_016839425.1 Promethearchaeota archaeon | reverse complement strand
GCTTTGAACTACATTCAAGAGCAAAAAACCGGAGAAAACGCCAATGATTTGGTTTTGGCCATCTATCGATACGAAAGTCGCTCTTGATCCCGAACATACTGCAACGACATTGCCCAATTAGTCCGCAGGGACCAAGTAATTAATCACGAGCGGTTTGATCGCTGGGAAGAAGGGAAGGAATTGCAAGACACGGGCGTTGATGTATTTGTTGATAATGTCCTCGTGCGACAATTTGGAAGTAATGAAACAAACCTCGTGGTTGACGCAAAAACTTGGAAGAGATGGGGTAAGCCACAAGAGTCGTTAGTAGTAAACATCGGGGGCTAAGCAAATATACAAAAAAAATGACCTGTCCTTATAAACGCTAGAAGGACGGAGATTTCCGAACGCCACGGTTTTATCTTTTTCTCTCTTTTCTTCTTTTTATATCTTTAATTTTTTTGAAGAACTGAATTCTCGGGCATAAATAATAATTTTTTTACGGTTCCCAAACCTCTGGAAACGCTCGGAAAACATTTTAACGAATGAGCATTTGGTTTAATTACTAATTAATAATTATTAATCTGAATTTTGAGATGTCGATAGCTCGAAAGATATTAAAAGATCACATGATTGAAGGACGGTTCGAACTCGGAGAGGAAATTGGAATTAAAATAGACCACACTTTAACTCAAGACGCCACTGGTACGATGGCTTATCTTCAATTCGAAGCCATGAAACTGAGTCGGGTAAAAACCGAATTATCGGTTTCGTTCGTGGATCATAACACGCTTCAAACGGATTTCAAGAACGCTGACGATCACGCTTATCTTGCCTCAGTTGCCGCAAAATATGGTATCAAGTTTTCAAGACCGGGAAACGGCATTTGCCATCAAGTCTTCTTAGAACGATTTGCCCGTCCGGGAAAAACCTTGATAGGATCCGATTCTCACACGCCTACTGCTGGAGGGATGGGCGCTATAGCTATTGGTGCTGGTGGATTAGATGTCGCAGTAGCAATGGGTGGTGGCCCGTTCTACATGAAGGTTCCAAAAATTATGGGAATAAAACTAACGGGCTTCCTGGGAGATTTTGTTTCGGCAAAAGATGTGATATTGGAAATTCTTCATAGGCTTGATGTGAAAGGCGGCGTTGGATACATTCTTGAGTATTTTGGAGACGGTGTCAAGTCATTAAGCGTCCCAGAAAGAGCAACTATAACTAATATGGGAGCAGAAACGGGTGCGACGACCTCCATTTTTCCATCAGATGATGTTACACGAGAATTCCTCAAGCTTGAAGACCGGGAGGACGAATGGATCGAAATTAAAACGGGTCCTAATCCCGACTTCGACGAAATTATCGAGATCGACCTTGCAGAGGTAGTTCCACTCGTTGCTAAACCTCATTCCCCAGGGAAAGTGTCACCCATATCTGAAGTTGAAGGGATTGTGATAAATCAAGTTGCGATCGGTTCGTGTACCAATAGTTCCTTAAAAGACATGCTTTTAGTGGCAGAACTTCTCAAGGGGAAAAAGGTTCACGACACCACCACATTAGGAATTTCTCCTGGTTCCAGGCAAGTATTGTTAGAACTCGCCAATAGGGGCGCATTGACTCATATCGTATCGTCAGGAGCGAGAATCCTCGAATGCGCCTGTGGACCCTGCATTGGTATGGGTTTTGCGCCTAAAACTGACGCCAACACGGTGCGTACTTTTAATCGTAATTTTTTTGGAAGGAGCGGCACCAAAACTGCAAGTGTCTATTTAACAAGCCCTGAAACCGCCGTTGCAGCTGCGATTTTTGGAAAATTAACGGACCCCAGAAAACTTGGGAATTATCCAAGAATATCTTTTCCAGATAAAATTACATTAAACGACTCGTTAATAATTAATCCTCCAACCGATCCAAACACCATTGAAATAGTAAGAGGTCCTAACATTGCCCCGTTACCCGATTCCACACCCTTGCCAACCGATCTTACAACGATAACAGCCCTCATTAAAGTTGAAGACAACATTACAACGGACCACATCATGCCAGCTGGAGCCAAAATCTTGCCTTTCAGGTCAAATTTGCCCAAAATTAGCGAATTCGTCTTTGAACAGGTTGATTCCACTTTTTTTACAAGGGCGCTGGAAGTAAAAAAAACGGGCGGAATTGGTGCAATCGTGGGCGGTGAAAACTACGGTCAAGGCTCAAGTCGAGAGCACGCTGCTTTAGCGCCAATGTATTTAGGAATTAAATTAATCCTGGCAAAGTCGTTCGCAAGAATACATCGGGACAATTTAGTTAATTTTGGAATTTTACCCTTGACATTCTTAGATCTAAACGATTTTGAAAAAGTAAAACAAGGGGACGAGCTTGAAATAAAGGGCATTAAACAGTACCTTGAAGGCACCAATAAAAAGATAAAGTTATTGAATAAAACTCGTTCTCTTGAGATTATCTTGCTTCACGATTTATC
The DNA here is from genome assembly GCA_016839425.1 of Promethearchaeota archaeon. The sequence goes on along the minus strand of JAEOUI010000028.1, from coordinate 1,679 downwards.
GCCACGCGAGAAAGAAATCGTCATTGCTGGCGGGAAATTGAATTATACAAGACAATTATCCGCTTGAATTCATTTTGGAACTAAATTATTAATCTTATAATTTTTAAAATTTTTTTAATTTTGGAAAATTACCCATAGAGGGGAGCACCCGCATCGCTAATCTTCTAGAGTTTATAAGATTAGTTCATCTTAACTATGGGCATCAATATTAGAGTCATTAAAGAACAACATTCCGAATTTCTTTCCATTAGACTCGTTCACGACTGCATCTATAAGAAGGAGATCCTTACCAGATTTTTTGTATTCGTAGAGAACTTCTTTTTCAATATAGACTTCAAATTCTACTTTAGCACCAACATCCTTCCATTGTACGAAATCAACATATCCATCCATTACATTATATTTTTCTACGAGTTCAAGAACATTTCCACAAAAGTAAGATGTTCATGTCGAGGAACTATAAGCAAAGATCGCCACAACGAGTTCTGATTCCTTTAATTCGGCTTGAGAGATAAGCTGCTGTTCAGAAATGTAATCCAATGCATTTTTACTAAAGGATATTTTAAACAAAAACCACCTTTTGAAATATTAAATCTAAAATCTTTTTTTATATATATAATATTCAAGCAGAATTTTAAAAAGATTTCATTGAAAATCGTTTATTCGTGCGGGAGTAACAAGATGAATAAAAGAATTGTAATGAGACCCAAAACAAAGATGACTGCTTGAATAATCGATTTTTTCATGTCTTTATGCTTAAGTAGTTCGGGCATGAGTTCCGTGCTTGCGATGTACAAGAATCCTCCTCCCGAGAATGCCAATATGAAAGCATTAAACGCTTCTACGGATTCCGATAGTAAGAGAGCGGTCAGCCCCCCAAGCAAGGCAAGCATGGCGCTTGCAAAATTGTAAAAAATTGCTTTTTTCCTTGAGAAACCCCCATAGAGTAGAATACCAAAATCACCCATTTCTTGGGGTAACTCGTGGAATAACACCGCAAGCGTGATCACAATGCCGTTTTCTAAACCACTTAGAAAACCTACCATTATTACAATACCATCAAGAAAATTATGAAGCCCATCACCCAAAAGATTTAGCAAGGCAAAAGTTTTGATATTATGGTCTTTTTTTATTGAGATATTCCCTCCTTCCGTTATATTGCTATAGCACACTAGTTGTTCGTCTTTTCCGTGAGCGTGTCCGTGAAACCAATAAATGAAACGCTCGATGATAAAAAACATCACATATCCGAGAAGTACGACGAGAAAAACGTTACTGATGTCAAGACCCAATCCCGTCTCTTCGATATGATGAATCGATTCAGGAATGAGGTCAAGAACTGCCGTAGCAAAAATGGTACCTGTTGCAAAGGCCACGAGAACAAACAAGATTCTATCGAGCGTCTGTTCCCTTATAGAAATCATAAACACGCCAATTAAGCTCAAACAACTTATAACAAATATCGAAATAAATCCAATGAATATCATTATATTATACTTGTAGATTCTTTTTTAGATAAATTAAGACTTTTTCTTTTATTAACCTTATAATTATCAATAAAAAATTAGTAATTTTCTATTCCAAGTAAAAAAATCGAAATATTAACAATTTATAATTTCATATAATTTAAGAAAGGAGTTACTATTTTGTTAATTTAGAGACGATTTAAGCGTTCTAAG
>JAEOUI010000238.1 GCA_016839425.1 Promethearchaeota archaeon | reverse complement strand
TAATTTTCTTGCCTCTCGTTCAATTTCCCTGAGAATGATAACATCATCTACCCTAATAGGGCCTTTCACGTTACGAGTAAGAATTCGATTTTTATCCCTTCCTTCGAGGAGTCTTACTTTTATTTGGTTAATCTCTCCCGTGAGCCCAGTTCTTCCAACTATTTGGATAACTTGAGCGGGGATGGATTGGTCGTCCTCAGAAGGACTTGATCCTCCTTTTTGTTTCTCTATTTTAACCAAATGAATTCACCAAGGATTATTTTTTCAACTCGTTAACTTTCTTTACGATGTCTTTAAGAGCGCTATCATTTCCCGAGCCAACGCTATCAATAGAAATAGCGCTAGCACTAACATTTATTTTCGCAATGTTTCCAACTTCTTTTCTGGTTGCAACATATGCGTAAGGAATTTTTTTCTCTTCACATAACAAAGGTATGTGAAACAAGATTTCGGGAGGAGTCACGTCTTCTGCCATTATTACTAGCTTGGAAGTTCCACGTTCTATTGACTTGGTAACTTCGTTCATTCCTTTCCGTATCTTGCTATCCTTTGTTTCCGCTATCGTCTGAACGGCGTTTTTAATCGCCGATTGTAAGTTTTCAGGTACTTTAAATTTTACATAACTCATGTTTTCTCATTCCAATATATCAAGTATATTATCATAAATCATTGATTTTTATGAATACTATAGTATAGGATATTAAATAAAATTTCCGATTTAGCTTCAAGGTCCAAGGAAATAAGGTTTAAAAAAATCTGCGAATTGATTAAATTAAAATTAATTTAATCATTTATTCAATTCATCATGGGAACAATTGATTTGAGTACAGTCAAAGGTATTATATTTGATTTAGACGGCGTGATATACGATGTTGGACCCTCAATTCGCAAAGCAGTTGAAGATGGTGTCGAGAAATACAAAATGAATATCGATCTCGACAATGCTCTTCAGGAAGTTGCTCATCTCCTAGAAGACGTCCAAAATTACCCGCTCCCTCAAATAATTCTAAATTCTTACAACTTACTAAAAGACGCTTCGTTTTTTGAAGGACTGAGTTATTTTAAAAAAATGAGGATAGTGGTGTTTTTATTCAATCAATTTAACGAATACCGCAAGAGCGCAAAATTATTCGAAGGAATTGAGGGATTATTATCTAGCTTATCTAAAAAAACAAAACTAGCTGTTTTAACAAATAATAAGAGCACTTACGCAGAAGAGATACTGGAAAAATACAACATTAAAAAATACTTTAATGTGATAGTGGGATTTAACGATGTTAACGAAAACAAACCCAGTCCAGAAGGTATCCTCAAGATACTTAAAAAATGGAATTTGAATAATGACAACGCCGTTTTTATTGGAGACATGACATCTGACATCCTTGCGGGCAAGGCAGCAAAAGTTAAAATTGTATCCGTTGCAACTGGTTTGGCTAAAAAGAATGCTTTAAAAGAACTCAATCCAGACATTTTAATTGATGAGCCGAAGGAACTTAAAACTGTATTTAACATCTAAATAATAAGAAGCATTTCACGCTCTTTTTTTTACAATTTTTTATCTTAAATTAATGGTCTAATTATAAATTAGATAAGATAAATGTAAAGAAAAAAATAAGAAAGAAAAATAAAGATTTAGGTTCTTTTGTAGATAAATCTATCCCAGGACTTACCTGAGGGTAATTCTTCTGGCATTCCCTTTCGCTTACGAATCTCCATTATGAGTTTCTCTTCCAAACTTCCAGGAACTCTTTCAAATCCCGAGAATTCGTATCCAAAAAAGGCACGCCCTTGAGTTGCCCCCCGAATCTCGTCCGCAATACCAATCGTTTCGGCAGCTGGAATTTGTCCTTGTACTCGCACATATTCTCCTTCAGGAATAACATTAGAGATTCTTCCTCGGCGCTTGTTGATGATTCCGGTCACACCACCTTCAGTTCCTTCAGGCGTCTTTATATCGATTTTTTGAATGGGTTCATATATATGAGGTCCTGCGTCGAGCATTGCCAAAGACATTGCCGACCAAACCATTCCTGCAATCTGACCATACCCCGTATGTCTTGTATCTTCATGGATTGTCATATCAGTGAAAGTTATTTTTATACCAGCAGCGGGTTCCTTAGCAAGGATGCATTGTCCAAGCCAATCTCTAAACGCAGCAACTAAATAAGATTTCACTTTATCGAATCTCTGCAAACCAGAAGTTCCGTTTACAAGCAAGCTACCTTGATAAACATCAACAATTCGACGAGCTTCTTTTGCATCCCAGCCTAGTTCGTCTCTAAGAATAGCAGCTCTTTCTTTTTCGTCCTGTAAATCGTGGATTCTACCTGTTTCAATCAATTTTTCGGTTTGTTCGTCCAAGGGTTCCATGTATAATAAGATACGATTGTGGGTGTTTGCAGACTTAGTATGATAGTCCTTGCTTTTTTTCGTAATTTTTTCCCTGTAAACAATAATCGGTTCACCAATGACAATTTCAACCTGATTATTGATACGCTTGGTGAGAATTTCAATTTGGAGCGGATCTATACCACTTAAGATGAATTCGCCAGACTCCTTGTCCATTCGATATTCTGCCGTAGGATCTGCTTGAAGCCATTTGCTAACAACTTCCGTGAGCTTGTCGATATCGTGAGGATCTTTCGATTTAATGCTACGGGATACAACAGGCTCGCAAGCGTATTGGATGGTTTCAAACGAAGGAATCTTTTTCTGCTCTTCCTTATCCTTCGGTAGATTCTCTGCGTTCATAAAAGTCTCACCTGACGGACAAATAAATCCGAACATCGCAAATAAATTCCCCGCGGGAACTTTAGGAACATCTAATATATCCGTAATTTCCATAACTCCCAATCTCTTGACTCGGTTTGTAGCTCGGCTTCCAATGAGGTAAATAGAGTCTGTTTGATCAAAAGTACCAGAAAAGACACGCCCAATGAGCGTTGCTTGGTAGTTTTTCTTGGGATCCAAGAAAATCTTTGTAATCATGCCATATAACGGACCATTTGGGTCGCTTTTTTGTAAAGATTGACCTAATTCAGAATTGAGGTCTCCGCTCCAAATGTGTGGAATCCTGTATTTTGCAGCACTAATAGGGTCTGGAAGGTGATCAACGACCATACGGAGCAAGCTTTCGTCCAAAGGAAGCGTTTCCCTCAACCATTGGATGTCTCCTTCAGCGTATTTTTCAAAGACATTTTGGGGCTTTAGACCCTTTTCTATCAAGATCTCATATGTAAATCCCCAGCCATGCTTTGCCGAACCAATGGCTACGGAATTCTTGGCGAAATCAACACCCCAGTCAAATCCTTCCGGTCTGATTTTTTTGATGAGATCGTTAATTTCTTTAGTGATTGCGTCGATTTTTTGAAACACATCGGCTGGTTTAAGCTTGAGCTCTGCGATCAACCTATCGACCTTATTAATGAATAGAACGGGCTTGGATAGCTCTTCTCCAACAGCCAAGCGAATGTTTGTTTCCGTTTGTGTCATGATACCTTCGAGAGCATCTACTAATATAATGGCTCCATCACTGCCTCGAAGCGCTCGAGATACTTCTCCCGTAAACGATATGTGTCCGGGAGTGTCGTTAATTTGAAATATATACGGTTCTTCCTCTTTCGGTTTTCTAGGATCGTTAAAAGCCAATAATACAACGCTAGTAAATATCGTAATACCTCGCTCCTGTTCCTCATCATCAGAGTCGGTCATCTGGAGTTGTCCTGCGTCTTCTTCTCGCATGAGCCCCGCCCTTCTCATTAGGTAGTCCGAAGCGGTCGTTTTACCATGGTCAATGTGTGCTACGATGCTGAAAATCCGTTTTTTTTCGTACGAACCCTTTATTATCAAGTTTTGAATTTCTTCAGGGTTTTTTACTTTAACCATAATGTTCACTTATCAATTTTAGTTGTTTATTCTCGTAAAATTAAGAAATAATTTGTGTCTTACTACATAATTTCGAGAGTAAATTGATCAATGTAAATACGAGAAAATTAAAAAATTTTACTAATGAGCGCATAAAAGAGCTGTTTTTGAGTTTTTTCAGATTAATTATTCGAATTTTGAAAAAACGAGTAAAAAAATATACTAACAAATAATTCTTGATATACTTTTTCAATGTATTTAACTAATGATATCAAGAAGATGAAGAAAAAATAATTAAATCTCTTTCAATATTAACTAGAAAATAAATTTGATAATTTTTTTATTTTTTTGACTCCAATAAGAACATCTTCACCATACATATCAGCACCAAATTGGCGAGCAAGTTCGGCATTCACTGAAGCACCTCCAACAATTAACTTAACCTTGTCCCTCAATCCCTCTTCCTTAAATTTTTCATGAATATTTTTGATTTGAGGTGCTGTGGTCGTTAGCAATGTGCTAAGAGCAATTATTCTTGCATTTGTCTTGTAAACTGTAGATACTATCGTAGAAGCATCCACATCCGTCCCAAGATCTATGACTTGGAATCCTGAAACCCTTAAAAGAGTCCCAAGTAGATTTTTTCCAATATCATGGTGATCACCCTTTACCGTGCATAATATTATTTTTTCTCTTTCTTGTAAACTAAAATTCTTAGATAAAATTGGTGTAATTATTTCAAGTGCAATTTTTGTTGTTTCAGCAGCAAGAACTAACTCTGCTAAATAATATTCCTTATTCTCGTATTTCTTACCGACTTCCTCCATTCCTCTCATTATTGCCCTTAATAGTGATAAAGAATCTACATTTTGTTCTTTAATGACCTCTTTTACTACATCTTGTATCTCTTCAATTTCCAATTCAACAATCATTCGTGTAATTTTTTCCATACTCCAATATTCGCAATCGATTTGTTTATTATTCAGTATTATTTTAGTTTAATCGTCGAGATATGGTAGAACATAATTTTTTAAGACATATAAAGCCCTTTTAGCAGACTTAGCTTGTACATTGATAGCTTTTGTGATATTTTTTATTTCTAAAGATTTGGGAATGCGAGTTTCTACGAAAAATGTAAGGAAAGAAAGGAATTCAGAAAATTGTCTCTTAGATTCAACCCATAAATATCCGTCTTTTGTAATATAGTTTTGATTTTTTTGCTTGAATTTTATTGCGTGAGATGTATCTTGATCCAAAGGACCTCTTCTAAAATATGTAGAAGAAATAGTTGGAACTTCACAATATATGGCAATGTTGAATTCCCCGATTTTACTTTCAAAATATATTTCAAACTCTATTTTCCCAAAACGCGATTCGTGAGAATATTCTTTTTCGCCGTTTTTTTTCAAGCTTTCAGCTAAAGAATACAATTTATCCCTATTGATAGTATAATGAACATTGGAATCTGTATTTTTGCATTCAACAATGTAATAATTTGGGGTATCTAAATTTTTATCTTCGGGTATTGGTCGTATTAAAAAAAAATCTTCGCTAGGAGCATTCAAAAATTCGCTAATTCTTTTACAACAATATTTATAAGCCCTTTTCGAAATAGCTGATGCCACATTTCGATTTTTGTCAACTGGGTCTATTATTAAAAGGGGATCGTTTTGAAAATGGTAAATTGACTTAATTTTTTTCTCGTCTCTTTTGAAGTAATCCAAAGGTCTCAAATATAATTCTTCAAAATTTTGAAATACATCGATAATGCTTTTGAAATGATATATCAGTAATTCTGCGCTATATCCAATGAAGCCTCCCTTGCCGAGGGCACTTTTATCTCCATAGCTATAATTACTCTTGAAGAATTGTTTTAAAAGTCTCACATCATTTTTTTGATCATACGAAAGGTTATCGCGAACGAACCGTCCGTGCCAAGGAGATCTATCAACGGCAGTAATAGGGCCATTTTTTCTAATATATTCAAGAGGCAAGTCAAAATAAAGTACGACATCAATTTTAATATCAAGATTTTTTTCAGGATCTATGAATCTTCCGTTTACATAGGGATGTTCTGCGTATAAGATGTTTAGATCTCGAAATTGCTTAAGATTAAGCGATTTTAAGATCCAATCATTACATAATTTTAAGAAATCTTTTTTAAACTCTTTTTTTTTCTTGTTCTTACTCAATCCGGGGTGTTTCAACTCAAACGATGAATAATCTAAACCAATGAATAAATCAATATCAAAATCGTTTCTTAGATGTGTTTGTTTGATCCCCGTGGAACCTTGTGGGTCAATAGTAGAAATTTGTACTCCCGATTCGCTTGCAGATTGTTTTAACAAAGTAGAAATAACATCTATAACTTCGTTAACGACATAAATTTCTTCGGGAGTAGGTGTTATCTGCTCCAGCACATTCCGTAACACTTGCTCAACAGAATTCATTATAAATCCAAACAAAGAATTAAATAACTATATGTATTGCCTATAATGAAGTGAAACCTAAAAAATTATCTTTCTTAATAGCAATATTCCCTTGTGTTCGATCCGAAAGCGTAATTAGAGTTGGAATAAGAAAAATTTCCAAACTTTTGGAACGCTAACGCCAAAATAATTTTCCATAATATCTACTAAGAAAGCCAAATAAGAAGTCGTAATGCTCGTGTTATATTTCTTTTCCAAGGCTTCTGTTATAATTTTTGAATCTATCTCCTTTGGTTCCTCGTTCTGCTTGAAGAAAGCTGAAATAATATCCGATAATTCCTTTGAAAGCATGTAGGCCTTTTGCATTTCTCTTCTAAGCATAAAATAACTTTTGTCTGGAGAAGGCTCGTTAAAGAATTGTTGAACGATCACGCTTTCAATTTTTATCTTTCGCTTATTTAACAAGTTTTTCTTATCGTAAATTATTTCAGAACCCCCTATGACAATATAGTCCTTGTAAAGAGCCTTGTTATTCTGATAGAAATTATAATTTTCGACGGAAAAATTAATATCGAATAGATCGCTGTAGATTGTTCTGATGAAGTTAATAAATAATGCTTTAACTTCATCGTTTTCGCTAAGTATTAACAAATTTTGACCAAGAACGCACGCGTGAACCACATAAGAAAGCGTTTGAGGGTTTAATGTCTTTTTTATTACATCAATGTTTGGGATTTCAGATTCTTTTGAAATGATTTCGTCATAATCTTTCATCTCAATATCGGGAAGCATTACTTGAATGCCAACAGAAATTTTAACGAAACTATTCTTTTTTACATCAAATGTTTCGTACTCAAGCACATCAAACTTGATATCACGACCTATATGTTCAGACAATGTTTCTTCCATCAATCCTACGATGAGGTAAAAATAATAAATATAATCGTCTGTAAGTTCCAACATATCGGAGTTTAAGAATGTTATTGACGCTTTTTTATTTTTTTTATCGATGAAAATTTCCGATACAGCGACGCTGTCGTGGATGAGGTTAAAATAAGGCAAGTAATTACCAATTGATTCTAAGATTTTTTCGTCCGATTCGTACATGAGTTTTTTAAAGTATGTTAAATCATCTTCAGAAAAGCTAATCTTTATGGTTTTTGCCATATTTCTTCCAAATTCTTGAAACATTGCTCCTTTTTCTGGAAATGCGTTTTTTAAATTCAACAAGAGACCTTTTAGGAACGAAATAATCAGATCCTTGTTTAATATGTTTTCTTCTTGAGAGAAGTAAAGTGTGTACATTCCAATTTTTTTTTTATAAATGAGTTCCTCGTTTTCAAGGATTTCCAAGTACTTATAGACGGTGTTCCTACTAAAGTTGATTTCGTTGGCTATATCTGTAACTGTCAACCCATAACCATTATTTAGAATACATTGGTAAATTTTTTGCTTGTAATCAACTTTTCTTGTCATATATTCAAACTACGACATTTATTTTTATCTTATGATATAATATTATAAATATTATTACTAATTTGTGACCTAAACCGCGTTATTTATTAAAATGAAGGGCTTTTTAAATTACCTTTGCTTGAGAATTATATATAATATTTAATGTATACACCCATATTTAGAACTTTAATTTATTTATCGAGATTAATATATTAAAGAATAAATATTGAATAAATTCGACTAACATTATTAGTAGATGGATGATTAGATATGGAACAGAACGAAAAAATCCCCTTTAGAGATAAAAACTTGGATCTAAATGAAAGAGTCCAAGACTTATTGAATCGTTTAAAACTTGACGAAAAATTGTCGTTATTATCTGGCCAAAAGTTATTTTTGACAAAATCGATAAAGAGGTTAAATATTCCTCCTATAAAAATGACCGATGGTCCACATGGAATTGGAGGTTTTGCCGTGCGCTTCGCAGGAAAAATGACTTACTTTCCCGTTGCAACCTGCAGGGCTGCAACATGGAATGTCGAACTTTCAGAGCAGTTTGGAATAGCCCTCGCCAGAGAAGCCAAATCTATCGGACGACATATAGTCTTAGCACCAGGGATTAATATTCAAAGAACTCCATTATGCGGTAGAAACTTTGAATATCAAACCGAAGATCCGTTTCTGAATAAAAAAATGGCAGTAGCGGTTGTAAAAGGGATACAGAGCCAGAATATTGCTGCTTGCGCAAAGCATTACGCAGCAAACAATCAAGAGTTTAATAGATTTGAAGTCAATTCTAAAATAAGTGAGAGAGCTCTTAGAGAAATATATTTACCTGCTTTTGAAGCTACCGTTAAGGAAGCGGATGTTTGGAGTGTGATGGCATGTTATAATAGAGTAAATGGAGAATATGGTTGTGAAAATCAAGAATTGCTATTAAATAAGCTTGTAAAAGAATGGGATTTTTGTGGATTCGTAATGTCAGATTGGTTTGCTACAAGGTTTACGAGCACCAAAGGTTGCATGAAAGCAGGATTGAGCCTCGAAATGCCTGGAAATATAAAAATGATCCCTAAAAACCAGGCGTTTTGTTACCATCCAAAAAAAATAAAGAATTTATTGAGAGATGGCACTCTGAAAGAACAAACCATAGACGAAAACCTCAAGAGGTTATTGCGAGTCATGTTTTTAGTAGGACTATTTGAAGAAGAAAATAGGGATTTTGAAAAATATCGCAACGCTCCAGAGCATCAAGTATTAGCAAAAAAAATCGCACAGGAAGGGATTGTTCTTTTGAAGAATGAAAAGAATTTGCTTCCGTTAGATATTAGCGAAATAAAAAAAATTTCTATTCAGGGACCAAATGCTAAAAAGAAGATGGCTTCAGGAGGGGGGAGCTCTTCCGTTAATACATTATACGAAATTACACCATTCGAAGGTTTTAAACTGAAATGTAAGGGCAAGATCAAGATCGTTTCCGCTCCAGAAAAAAGCGAAGTTACGATAATTTGTGTTGGATTAAATCACGAAAAGTTTAACGATTGCGAAAACAAGGATAGGTTATATTTAGAACTTCCATCTGAACAAGAACAACTCATAAAGGAAACAGTAAAAAAAAATTCTAAAACAATCGTTGTTGTAATCAGTGGCTCCCCTGTAGCCATGGATAATTGGATAAACGATGTACCCTCCGTCATTCAAGCGTGGTACGCAGGGATGGAGAGCGGTAACGCCTTGGTAGACATCATTTTTGGCGATGTAAATCCCTCTGGAAAATTACCAATAACTTTTCCTCGGAAATTATCAGATTCTCCAGCGCATTCCACATTACAATCATATCCAGGAATAAAAGATTGGAATAACTTGAAAGAAGGAGATGTTGTCGTAAATAAAAACGAATTAAGGATTAAATACGATCGCGACGATGTTTTATACGACGAAGGTATTTTTGTGGGTTATCGTCATTTCGATAAGAAGAACATTGAGCCATTGTTCTGTTTTGGTCATGGTTTATCGTATACTACATTTGAATACTCCGATTTGTCGATTTCACAAGAAGACATCACATCAAAGGAAGAATTATCTATCTCAATGGAACTTCGAAACACGGGTAATCGTCGAGGAGCTGAAATAGTTCAGTTATATCTGCAAGATGTTGAATCGAGCGTTCCAAGACCTATTAAAGAACTCAAGAGATTTCAAAAAATAAAGTTAGAACCAGGTGAAAATAAAAAGATTATATTCAAATTATGCCCTAAAGATTTGTCGTTTTTCGATGAATATACGAAATCGTGGAAAATAGAACCAGGAGAATTTAGAATTCTACTCGGTAGCTCGTCAAGAGACATTCGCTTATCGGGAACTTTTAAAGTATCGAATTAATCCAAAATTTATTTTACATTCCCCACCACGGATGCGAATGTGTTCGCATCATTTTTATATAGTCACGGAGAACTTCTTTTTGATCTGTAGTCATTTCATTTAGAAAGCGCGCCATCAATTGCCTCACATGTGATTCGGGAAGGCTAACATACAATATCTCATCTCTTTCAATATCTCGTCCAATTTCGATACCTTTCACGGAGATTGCAACTTCAGATCCCTTGTCTGCCTTTTCAAGAGATTGTCCCTTATCTTGTACTTGGTGTACTCTCCCTGCTTTTTTCGCTTTATCTGTAAGAAGCATGACTTTAGGTTTTAAAGTTCCACCTTCCACTGATACACCAAAAACAGCGGGATTTGAATTTCGAAACACATAATCGGGAAGCATCTTCAGTTTAGCAGGTAAGATGAGCTCACTTAACTTTTTCGCCGTATCCTCTGCTTTTCGAGTTTCAGAATATTCGATATAATCTTCGAGTAAGCGATAAATCACATTGTTTGTGAAAATCCTTATATTGTCCTTGTAGGCTTGTTCTTCGGCTTCAGGTAGTATAGGAACATTAAAACCTAATACTACTGCGGAATATTGATCGAAACCACGAACAATACCTGCGTTAAGAATGTCTTCTTTTTTAATGGGTCCCACATCGGCAATACTTATTTTTACGCCTTCTTTCGAGAAATGGTTTTCAAGTGCTTCAAGCGAACCGAGAGTATCGGCTTTCAACACGACTCCTGCCTTATCGGTTTTGATCTTGATGGCGTCAACTTCCTCTTCGATTTCTTTAAACACGCGCTCTTCTTCAGATGGATCTCCCACTATTTTAAAAGGAGAGCCCGCAACTACTTCGTCAATGTTCGGTGCTAAAATCTTTATACCAGCTGCAGCGCTCACGAAATCCACGGTGTCGAACTTTTGTCTTGGATCTCGAATTTCATCTAGCGGCTTTGGTGTGAGTAAGGCTCTGACTTTAGATTTGATGGGACCATCCAATCCACCTACAATGAAATCATCTCCTTTATTAAGTACACCATCATAGATAAGTACATCCATTGTCTTTCCTTGCCCCTTTTCTTTTTTGACTTCTAAAACAACCCCCTTAGCTGGACCTTCAGAAAATTTCAAGTTTTTCGTCAAATATTGCTGTACTAAACCCATTAGAATCATTAACAGAGTCGAGATCCCCTCGCCCGTTTTGGCGCTTGTAGGAACAATAGCGAGTTTTTGCGTGAAGTCCTTTATCTTGTAATAGACATCGCAATCCTTGAATCCTTCTTCCAAAAAATTTCCAATAATTGAATATATCTTTTCGTCCAAAAATTCCTTGACATGAGGCTTTTGCTTGTTATAGGTGTCTAAAAAATCTGCATCCTTGGTGGGCTTCCACCCAGCAATGCGATCTATCTTGTTTGCGGCGATGATAAAAGGAGTTTTTCGCTCGCGAAGGATCCTCACGGACTCCCAGGTTATTGGCATCGTTCCTGCCGTTACATCCACGACCAAGATAGCAATATCAGCAACAGCACCTCCTCGCTTCCTCAGATTCATAAAAGCTGCGTGACCAGGTGTATCAACTACGAGAATTCCTGGGAGTTGGAACTCTTTTTGGGCAAATTCTGGTCTGGATTTGCTGAGAAAGTTCTTGATATCTTCTAAAGGAAAGTACGAGGCCCCGATGTGTTGAGTTATGCCCGCTGCTTCACGTTGTTGGACAATAGTCCCTCTAATGTAATCTAAAAGCGAAGTCTTACCATGATCAATATGCCCTAAAATGCAAGCAATTGGAGCCCTAATCGTTTTAATCGTGTTTTCTCCCATTTTTCACACCAAACAAGTTATTTATGGATTATAAAATGAATACTAGATTTAGAGTTTTTCTATTAAAGTTAAAATAAGGAATTTATAAATTTGATTTTTGCTTTGAGAGAATGCATAATTCGTCATATATTTCTAAATAGCCAAGATTATATAGAACATTGGCAACTTCGCTTGCCAAGGAGAAATAATGAGAAGCTTGCGATTTGTGCCCAGCATTTAGAGCACTTTCAGCTTTTGCTTTAATTTGATTTAATTTTTTAATATTTTCTTGGATCTTAACTAATCGTTTCATATTAATAAAATGTTTTAAATTATCTCCTAAATTCCAATAGAAAGCGATTTTAATGGCATCATTGCATAAGATCTTGACAATTTCGAAATCCTTCTTATTGAAAGCAGATTTAATTTTTTTTTTTTGATCTTCGAGAGTTTTTCTTGCTAGTTTCACATTTTTAATTCTAATCGCCACCTCATCAGCCTTAATTGGAGGCGAATCGATCTTTCTGTTTCGAATCAGAGTATAAAGATAAATCTCTCTTTCAATTGGTGTTCGAGATTCCATAAAAGTCGCAAATTTCTGAGCATTAAAAAAATTGTCTAAATTTTCTAAGTTATGTAGAAGTTCAAGTTGCTTTTTCGTTAGAGAACTTGAGTTGTTTTGAATTTTTATCGGTTGAATTACTTGTAATTTTTGAAGTTCTAAAAGTGCCTCAAGAATTTGTTCGTGTCTCAAATCAGTCCGTTGGGAAATACTTTGAATAAGTATTGGAATGAAAAAAAAAGGGGATTTATATTCTTGAACGAGCGAATTAACAACATTAATTACATTTTTAGAATCATATTTAAGAAGATTATCGAGATTTTCGTAATTATAATTAATTTTATGAGCGAGAAGTAAAGATAAATGAAGTTGATTTTGAAACATACTCTCGAGTTTGTTAAAATTTTTAAAATCAATTGAAAAATCATTTTGAATGACTTTAAACTCAGTTTCAATTATTTTTAGGAGCGTTAATAATTTGTATCGAAATATTAACGAAGATTTCTTTGATTGGCTAACAGCGATACGAAAATAACTTCCGTCTGCAATGATAACATTGCAATTGTTACCGAAATTAATCTTGTTTATCGCTAGTTGTGTGTTAATATTATTTCCAAATTCTAAAACAATGTTTAATACTGTTTCAAGGTTTGCAAAGTGTTCAGAATCAAATTTATTGTTCCAGAAATAAAAACACGCACTTGAAACCTTGTTTATAAGAAGAACATGTTGAATATGGATTACATCATTAAGAAATTCCATAACAGTTGCGATGTCGTTTATTTTTTTCTTATTTGCTATAGTCATTCTCATCAATTTTTCGTTTCTAAGATTTCAAGTTCTTAAATAAGGTAATATTTCTTTATTAAAGCGTTCCGGATAAATACCTAATAGTAAGGCTTTATGGAATACTTTAACATGTCTCTCTATTGGATCAATGCCATTTTTTTTTGATTTAATCTCATCTCTCAAGAAAGTTATTGTCTCTTCGCTTATATCGTGTGTTTTATTCATCCCAAAATACCCGCCATATGCTAAAAACAAGTGGTATATAGTATTTATGTCAGCAATAGTTATTTCGTGTAGACATGTTTGGCAAACTTTGATCAATTGAAATGCAGGATGTAAGATAGTCATTTTTTGTTTAAATTCTGATTGACATATCGAACAACGAAAAATATAGTCAAATGAAGAAAGCTCTTCTTTAAGATATGGAATATCTTGTTTATTTCCATAGGCTTTAAAATATTCTAGAAATGTGTTAAATTTTGGAATTGGCATCTCATAATTCTCATTGAAAGGAGCACTTTTACTGCTACCATCAGTGAATAATCCGGAATTAAGTATTTCGCTGATCATTTCAAAGATTCTTGCCAGGTCGTGCTTGACATTATCTTTTTCAAGGTAATGGGGCTTGATTTTCAGCAATTCGTTAAATACTACGGAATCTAGCTGGTGAATGAAATCGTTAGGAACCTCTTCATTGAAAGAAATCAACATAGAAAGGGGTAACTTGCCCCCACGGATTGTAGGTTGTTCTACATAATCAAAATAAATGGCGATTTTTGATTTTAAATGTACAAATGGAAATATAACAGATATTTTTTTAAATTTATCTCCACCAAAAATAGTTTGAGAGATTGAAAAGCAGTTAATGGCCAAAACTTCAGGATCGCTAAAAGCGTTGGGTGGATAGCTGGCTATTACTTCCAACCCACTATTATCGTCCCATCGAGAAAATATAATTCCTTCGCCGATTTCCTCATTTAAAGCAGTGCTTTCAGAGGGTTCTATTAAGGGTAAAAGTTGTTGGGTTAACCATTTAAACGCCTCGGAAGTTGTTGAGATATTAAATCCGCTTGTTAAAAATGTTTTAAATTTGGTTTTTTTTAACCTATCAAGCTCTAAAATCTTGTTGATTTCTTCGATATTAGGCGAGCATAAATCGATTTTATTGTAAAGCAACAATAAAGGCAGGTTTTTCATTGATTCTTGATCTACAACCTGATGTAATATATCTCGAGCGTTTGTAAATTTCTCCTTTCTTGAAGCATCGAGAACAAAGACCAGTCCATCTTGCTTGTCCAAGTAATCCGTCCACAAATTCCTAAATTTTGATTGACCAGGTGCATCATATGTCAATATTGATAAATTATGTAAATGTATTCTTGAAATTCCAACACTCGTGGTAGGAATGGTATTACTAACTTCAGCCTTCTGTAGAGTTTTTATTATAGTGGTCTTTCCCGCTTTCGATAACCCAAAAACAAATATTTTAGCGTCTTTTCTTCGCTTGATAACACTTTCTTCGGGAAATGAATCATAGAACGCATTGAAAAGAGCACTAATTTCGTCGTATTTTGATCCAATTATCTCATTTTTACTCGATTTTGGGTAAAACGCTTGATAGGCGCTATCGATACTATTAAGCTCCAAGGAAAATCTTTTTAAGAGTTCTTTTGATAGCTCAATATTGAGATCTCCTTCGGTAATGAGTATGGATATAAGGAGCATTTCAACATTTCCACGCGAATGAGGATTAGGTATTTCAAACACATAATTTGCGCTTTTGAATCCACCAACAATGTGCACGAAGAATCCATTTTGATCAAATACATTCATTAAATCCGGTATCTGATTTAAAATTGCTTCATCTATAATTTTAGGTGCGAATAAAAAAGGTACTGGACCTACTCGAGCATCGAAGTGACTTAAGATAAGAATTTTCAAGACAAATAGTTGAAGATGATTATTAAAATAATTAAGAAAAAAATCAATTATATGCTTAGCTTTTCCATTAAAATCAAATCTTTATAGTAGATAACAAGAAGAAAATATGACTATTTTTTAAAAATATCAAGAAAGGTATTTCTTAAGGAATTTTGCTGTATGAGATGTTCTTGATTTAAGGATGTCTTCCGGAGACCCGCTCGCGATGATCTTTCCACCCTTTTCTCCACCTTCAGGTCCGACATCAATGATATAATCAGCAGATTTAATAACATCCATGTTATGTTCTATGATTATCATCGTATTTCCCTTGTCTACTAATTTTTGAAGAACTTTCAAGAGAATTTTAATATCATAGGCACTTAATCCAGTTGTTGGTTCGTCAAGGATGTATAATGTGTTTCCCGTGCTCGTTTTTCTGAGTTCACGAGCAATCTTTAGCCTCTGGGATTCTCCCCCGCTTAATGTTGTTGAAGATTGGCCTAATTCAAGGTATCCTAACCCTACTTCAATGACGGTTTTCAATGTTCTTTTAAGATTCGGAAAGTTTTCGAAAAGCTCGCAAGCGTGATCGAAAGTCATCCTTAAAACATCAGAAATTGTATTTCCTTTAAATTTGATTTCAAGCGTTTCTGAGTTATATCTTAGACCTTGGCATAAATCACATTTAATATAAACATCGGGGAGAAAATACATTTCTTTCAAAATATATCCCGTTCCATTGCATTTCTTGCATTGTCCAGATGTCGTGTTAAAGCTAAAACGCCCTTTTTTGTAGCCTCTAGCTTTTGATTCTGGTAAGGATGCAAATATTTCCCGTATGTAATCCAAGGCTTTCGTATAGGTTGCGGGGACAGATCTTGGTGTTCGACCTATAGGCGATTGGTCGATATCAATTATTTTGTCTATTTGTTCGTGTCCTATGATCTTCTTGAATTCTCCTGGAAAAACTCTTGCACTTCTTGTATTAATTAAATTATGTAGGCCTTTAAACAAGCAATCAATGATGAGACTTGTTTTTCCCGCCCCAGATACTCCAGTAACACAAGTGAATAAGCCCAAGGGAATTTTAACAGCAACATTTTTTAAATT
>JAEOUI010000237.1 GCA_016839425.1 Promethearchaeota archaeon | reverse complement strand
ACACAATAGTCTCATTTATAAGGAATAATGATGTAATGATTAATAAGGAACTATAAAATGAAAAGGTTTTTAACTTATCATGAATGAAACAATCGAAGAATTGGGTAATTGTCAACAGTGTAATAAAGAAATTAACCTTGGAGACGCTTGGAGGGTAGATGAAAAATATTATTGCCAAGAATGCTTTGAAAAATTAAGCATTTAAAGGCTTATTACCTATCTTTTCTATTTTTCTTTATAGTCTTTTTAAGAAGATAATCTTATTGAAAGCGTTATTTATAATCGATTAAATTTGATTTAATTAAAATGTTTTTTATATTATTATTAATAATGACATAGATATCTAATACAAAATTAAATTTTCAATATTAATTTAACAAGAGATCGCATATATCTCGAAGGAGGAATGGAATCTTTGCCTTTCTTCCGTATACTTTAAGGATCCAAAAAGCATCTGGACAGTAGCTTGTTATAAAATTTTGGTTGGTTTTACTTTTGATATTGTTATTTTGAACATTTAAAGATTTAATTTGTTTCATTCGATCTCTTGCGATGGAATCTATAACATCTGTTCTTAATTGATGCCCAACACCTCCACCACAACATGAATGAGGGAGATCCTTAATAACATCATATCCACTTTTCTCGAATAAATCCTCTAATTCTTCAATAATACCTGGAATTTCGCCGTTCCTTAAAGGACAAGCGTGTTGTATGATAAGATTTCCATTTTTTTTTTTAAGAGATGGTGTTAAAAATTCAGTGAAGTATTTGATCTCAATATTATCGTTAGAATATTCCTTTTTAAATACCATATAGCAACTTGGACAAGCAGTAATGATTTTATTAAACGCTTTATGAGCAAATATTTCACGGTTTCTTAAAACCAACTCATCGTATTCGTTAAAGGCACCATTACACAAAATAGGATATCCACAACAAACTTCTTCCTCTAAAAGAGTAAATTCGACTCCTTCTTCAAGGAGGTATTTTACGATATTTAAAGCGTATTCAGGCGTTTTGACTGCAGTAAAACAGCCTAAATAAAGCAGGGTATTACTGGATTTTTTTACTCCTTCTAAATGTTTCACTCGACTTTTATTCATTGAGAATGGCGTTCCATATTTTAAAATCGTATCTAAAGTTTTGGTCAAACCATCGATCGAATTTCCATCTTTTAAAAATTTTCGTTTTAGCTCAAATCTTTGTTCGGAAGTACCGCAATCGTTACAATGAATGCAATTATAAACAGACAAATAATCTTCTTGAGAAAATGAGTAATCTGCTTCTGTAGCTAGTAATTTCAATACCTGCTCGTTTGTAAGAAAGTGGTCGGGATCGGCTTTTCTACACGGGCAGTTGGTTGTATCCTTTTCTTTCATACTTAGATTTTATTTTAGTGTTTTTTAATCAACTAAATCTTACATCAAGAGTTCAAAAATATCCTTTGCTTTAGGGTGAATCTTGCATTGCTTGCTAAATCTCCTGAGTACCCACCAACAGCTCACGCAATAAGTAGTTGCAAAATCAATATTAGGTCTATCAAAATCTTTCATTCGCTTTTTTGCTACGGCATCAATAATATCCGTCCTATGCATATAACCTAAACCTCCTCCGCAACACCAATGGGGAACGGGTTCTACATCGTATCCACTTTTTGTAAGGATCTCGTCTATACTTTTAGATACATCTTCCCGACCTCGATTAATAAGTTGGCATAAGTGTTGCACCTCTACTTTGCCCGTTTTTCGCTTGCTAGACGGTTTTAAAAAATCAGATATGAACACAAATTCTGTGTTGGAACTCATATCTGGTTTATAATATGTATTGAATAAAAAATAACAAGCAGGACAAAGACAGATGATTTTTTTGTATTTCTCAAAAACTTCGATGTTTTCTTTCTTACAAGTCTTAAATTCTTCTATCGAACCTGAGGCAAACCAAGGCCATCCGCAACAAATTTCCTTATCCAAGATTGTGAATTCAATTCCTTGCTTAAGCATGTATTCTAATGAGTGTTCGGTGTATCTGGGAATGCGAATGGTTGACAAGCACCCCATAAAATATAGCGTATCGGATTCTTCTGGTATTTCCGAAGGTCTTTTGATTCGCATCTCGTTTGAAGGATATGGAGTTCGGAACTCTTCAAAACAACGGTGCATCTCCTCTAGACCTTGAATCGTAAATCCTTGTTTTAAAAACTCCTGCTTGAGTGTTATTCGTTCCATCTCCGTTTCGCATAGTCCACAGTGAACACAATTGTATAACTTTTTAAAATCTTCTTGAGAAAATTGAACAGAATCCAGATTCCGTACCATTTCTTTTACTTGCTCGTCTTGGTAAAAATTATTAGGGTCAATCTCTTCGGTGGGGTATTTTTTACGGTCTTTAGGATATTTTAGGTATTCTTTCAATTATTACACCAAGAATGTTAAAAGCTATTAATTTTTAAAGATTATCCTTTTATTCTAGAATATCTATTGTTAACGATAAAATAGAAATTGTATTAAATAGGAATAACTTTAGAAACAATGACTTATCTCCAAATATAGGGGCTTTAAGATTTTTTAATAAATTTCTTTAAATATCTTATTTTCTAGTAAAATCATAATTCATGTTAAATATGGGTCTATTTTTATGGCGAATACAACTAATAATAAACTTGAAAGCGTTATATTGCGGAATTACCCAAAAGTAGTATTTTTTTATCCATTATTTGTTCTTTCAGTTGTTCTTTGGATCTTTGAATTAAATTCACCAGAAGAGCTACCTTGGATAGGATTTATTTGGATGGTCGTATTTTTTATAAACCTCTTTACAATAGCGTTCGATGTATCTTCTACTAAATTTTTCATATTTTTGTTGATCGTTATTGTAGTAGCCTTAATCCTGATCTTTGCTATATTTCCTTATTATGTCCTTCCAAATTTTTCTATCGTAGAATCAAGCATTAAAATGTCTGCAGAATTTTATCTGGCAATTATTATAATACTAATTATTGTATTTCTCACCGCTCTGATAAGTGCACGATTTGATTATTGGAAAATTGAACGAAACGAAGCGTATCATAAAAAAGGAATATTCACCACCGCTGAAAGATATCCAGTAAAAGGATTGAGAATCTTAAAGAAATTACCTGATATCTTTGAGTTAGGACTTTTAGGTGCGGGAAGCATAACTCTTAATTTCGGTAACAATCAAATTTTCCATCTTAACTCTATTTTAATGGTAAATAAAAAGTCTCGACGGTTAGATAAACTATTGAGTGAACTAGAGATTGATATCACTTAAGATTTAGTATCGAAATATTTCAATATTTCGAAATTTATAAATTATTTATTTTTTTATTCTTAATTTTTATAAACTTTAACGACTTAATGATTATAATTAATACTTGATAATTTGAATATAAGTATCGTGTTCCTTTATTAACAACGAGATTGGGATAAAATGGACGATCTTTTCATCATAAACGAGGGCGGACAACTAATTTTTAGCTGGCATCCAAAGGATCAAATAAATGATGCACAAAATAACGACGATTTAATTAGCGGTTTTCTTTCGGCATTGAATAGTTTTGCTACATTAGAACGGGGAGAGGATATTAAATCCTTGAAATTGAAAGAAACATCCATTATATTTGAGAAAAACGAAAATCATCTTCAGAAATTAACATTCGTTGTAACAACTAAAGAGGATTCATTAATTGAGATTTGCCATTCTATAGTGCACGATCTAATGGACAAGTTTACGCAAATTCATGAAGAACGACTTGAAAAGGAATTTGACGGGCAAATCGATGTATTTTTTCCCTTTTCAAAACAGGTAGAAGAAACGCTGTACGAACACGGTTTAGATGCCCTAAAGAAAGCAAACGACGAAATAAAAACAAATAGTATCTTAAAATCCTTTATTCTATTAGAGCCCAAAAGCGGTCAAGTTTTTTATACGAATTCTAAGCAATATGTAAGCAAGGAAAAATTGAGCTTTCTGGCGCCTCTCATAGCGAATTCTGCTCGGCTACTTTATAAGAACAATCTCGAGGAAAATATCCATTGGATCTTGCTCACCACGGCTAGAAACGAGATACTCCTAATTGAGTCGAGAAATAAACTTCTCATCCTTAAACAATATCAATTAAAAGAATCGATTGAAGAGGACCTCCTATCCCTAGATTTTTTTAAAACTAAAGACTTGTATGTGAAAAAACCAAAAAAAATCGTAAAAATATTTGAAGATCTAATTTGGGATTCCAAGATTAAACAAATCTATTTAGTAGATTTAGTTGGAAAAGTGTTATTTTCCAAGATATTAGATAAAACTTACGATTGTAAGGACTACATTCCTGAAACAATAAGTTTTCTCACTGCTTCCAAAAAAACAAGCGAACAAATCTATAGCAGGCCCTTGTTTAATTCAAGTATTGGTGGGGAAAAGCATCTTACAACCATTTGTATGAATCTTAATAATATGGCACTCATTTTAATAGGAAAAGTCTTGGAATTAAACGATTTCAATACAATTCAAAAGATTTGTCAAGAAATTATCATCCAGCTGAAGTAATTTTTATGACGAGTAAAGCGGATTATTATTATTAAATTAAACTCTTGAAATAAACAATAAAAATTCGAAATTTTATTAGTTTTCGATTGAAAACTATTAACTATAATTATTAAATTT
>JAEOUI010000236.1 GCA_016839425.1 Promethearchaeota archaeon | reverse complement strand
CGGACCGAAAATGATTATACATTAGTGTCGATCTTTTTTAGTTTAAGTATAAAAATAGAAATAATTTTATTATTCAAGTGGATTATTGCCTTTCAGCAAGAACGATTTCAGAAGATGGATGGTATGAAGAAGATCTTGATATTCGATAATTTCTATATTTGTATGCATGTATCGTAGAGGGGTTGAAATTGCTGCACATGGAACTCCTGTTTTTGTCATTTGAATGGCTCGTGCGTCAGTTGGAGTTGGACGAGGTTCTGGTTCTAAAACGAAGGGAATATTTTCCCTTTTCGCCGTTTCTATCAAATCTTTAGTAAGTTTTGGGTATAGGTTTGGACCAACACTAATGGATACTCCCGATCCTAAATTACATTCATTGAATTTATCCTTGTTAATACCAGGGAAATCGATGGCATGAGTTACTTCAACGACTATTGCATAATCTGGGAAATTTTTGAAAGCACCGACAGTTGCTCCCCGCACGCCTATCTCTTCTTGGGAGGCAAATTGAAATATAATGTCTTTATCTAACTTGTCCTTGAGGGAAGACAATTCCATGATTAATTTAATAAGCACGAAACATCCCGCTCTATCGTCAAAAGCTTTAGAACAAATTCTCTTGTTTCCCTTTAAAACTGAACATTCCTCTTTTAAAGTAATATAGTCTCCTACAGAGATGATTTTTTTCACTAGTTTATCGTTTTCAAGTCCAATATCTATGAATAAGTCTTCTAGATTAGCGGCTTTCTTACGCTCTTCTGCTTTAAGAAGATGAATGGGTGTTTCACCAATTACGCCTAAAATATCTTCCCCTGAACTTGAATGAACAGTGACCTTGGCTCCAGGTAAGATTCTAGGATTTTGACCTCCAACTTGCGAAAAACGGATGAATCCGTTTTTATCAATGAACCTTACCATGAATCCAATTTCATCCATATGAGCATCTAAAAGTATTTTAATCTTTTTATCTTGTGGTTTAGCTGTACCTTCAACTACACAAAATAAATTTCCCAAAACATCCGTTTCTATTCTTGTACAATAGCGTGAAACAAGGTTCTTGATGTATTCTCTAATTTTTGATTCGTTACCACTACAACTTTGGATTTCCGTTAGATTTTTGATAATTTCAATATCTACTTCAAATGTCATTTTAATTCTTAAAATAAATAATAATTATTTTATTTTTAATCTTTAATTGCCTATAAAGATTCGAGTTATAAAGTAAATTTTTTTTTCAATGGTACTTATTTCAATATTAATTATTAATAAACATAACTTTTAATCGAGTGATCTCACATGTCTGAAACTGAAAAGGATGATGAAATCGAAAATAACGAAAAAAAAACAGAACCTGAATCGCAAAAGACAAAATTTACATTTAAATGTACCAGATGCGATAAATGTTGCTTATCTCGTGGCCCAATTCCCATAACAGCATGGGATTTGCAATTATGGGCACATAATAAGGTAGTTGCAAATTTTTTACCATATTTGGACATACAAGAGATACCTAGTGGCGGAATCGATTTAATTCTAAAACCTTTGCTCCCATCAAAATCCGGCGATGAAAAAGACGCTACTAGCCCATTCCAACAAGTTCCAATTGAAAAATTAATTGGTGCTAAATGTCCCATGTATAACGATGAGCAAAAAAAATGTCTAATATACGAAAATCGTCCATTGAGCTGTCGAACATATCCCCTTGAGTTTGATGGAAACTCTTTCACTATTGTAGACGATGAGTGTCCTGGTATTGGTGAAGAAGGAATGACGAAAGAAGACCTCAAAGAAATGAGAGAAATTGCCAAGACAATGTTTCTTGAATTAGCGCGCATGAGGATATCGTTGCCAATATTATATCAAATCCTTTCTAAGTCTTTTATGATGGATTTAATGAAACAACAAATGGATGTAATGAATAACATGTCCGAAGAAGATCGAGCAAAACTCGACGAGATAATGAAAAAAAGCCAAGATCACGAGCATGAACACGATCATCAACATTAAAAAAGGATTTTTCATTGTTTCTAAACTTGAAATATAGATCCTATCATAAAGTTCTTAAGCAATTTTAAAGTATTGTTAATAAAGTATAACCAAAATAAAAAAAACAGTAAAACACAATGCGTATCCAAGTAGAAGATTCCCGAACCGGTAAATTAATCAAGCTTGATGTTAAAGAACATCACAAGATCGAACGAATTGTTGATATCATCATCAAGCATATGGGGATAATAAGTGCTGAACAGCGTAGCTTTACTTTAGTTTTAAATAACAAGGAACTCCCTCCAGACTCCACCATACAAGATGCAATACACAAGTTTGGATTAAAAGAAAATGATAAACTAGCATTATGGGCTCGAGTCGTAGGAGGAAATTAACCTTCATATATTTCTTTTTTCTTTTTCCTGAATTAAAACACATAAAATGAAATATTAAGGTCTTAAACTTAGTAAAAAAATTGAAAATTAGAATTTATCCTCTTCAGTAATAAAATGATCCTTTATCCTATCATTTGGAGGCTTTTTTTCTGGTATAATGGGATCGATACTTCCGATAATCCTCGGTCTATCTTCTTTTTGGTCCAAATCCTCTTCTGGTGTATCATCTTGATCTTTTTTATTTTTGTCTTTCACATTAATTTCTCTCTTATTAATCTTCAATTATTTTAATTTCGTCGTCGTCATCGTTTTCTTCTGGTGTGCTAAATTGATTGATTAAGTCTTCCATTGAATTATTTTTGAAAAATTCGGTAGCATCTAAGCATATATCGTAATTCAAAGGATCATCTGGATTTGGATTTTCCACTAGCATTTTTAAGGCTTTTACGGTGGTTTCTAAATCAGAAAGTCTTGACCATTTTTTTAGTACATTCAAACAAATATAACCCGTTCCCTGTCGCTTGTTGCTTAAATCCACGGGGTGAATGTTTGGATGATATATATTAGAATACCACGCAAAATCAATACCTCCAGGGTATGGAAAAGCTCGGTTAATCTTAATAAATACGCGATGGGTAGTTTGTGGTATTAACTTTTTTTTCTTTTTAACAAATCCGAATGCGTGGATATTGAGAACCATTTCTACAGTGTCTTCGTTTTTAAGGATAGAACCGGGTTCAAGAACTTCAAGACGATTCAATCCCTTAATCTCGTTTTCAATTCTTTCTTTCCATATTTCATGTGGTAGTTCTGGCAATGCTTTAGCCTCCCTATTTATTTTTATTATTTATAATGATTTTCATTTGTTATATTTTTTTTTGTGATTTGTGATTTATTCTTTTTTCTCGTAAGAACAAGTCCAACAACTTGGATTTTTGATCTTTTCAATAATATTAAACTTGTTAGTATGACCATTATAGTTAAGTTGTTTACCAACGAGTGGATCCCCTATATCTAGGTTCCAGTGTCCATGCTTGTTGAAGTATTCAACGCCTAAAACGAATTGGAGGACTTGTTGAGCTTGTATTCCTCCAATAATCGATGTTGTAGTTATTATTGTTGCAATTTTTCCTACCGTTTCTCCGTTTTCAGACTCTATTTCTTGACCTGTGCATGAAAATTTCTTCCACATTATATCTAAATCCTTTCCTGAGATGCCGCATTGTAAACAGGCAGCGTCAGGAACCTTGGAATATACTGCTTGAACGCTCCCAAAGAATTCGTCAATTCCACTATCAACAAAAGGCGTTCCATAATAATATGCGTAATTATTTGCTTCAATCCTCGCTTCTACATTATCTACGCAAGAGCATACAACATCACATTTGTAGAGTTTTTTATCGATATCGCTAAGATTTTCCTTTAATGAAACAATCTTTACATCTGGATTTAAATCCTTGCAAGCTTCTTTTACTACATCTGCCTTATAATTTTGATTTTGAGCGCTCCTGATATTAAACAAGACGCATCGATTTAAATTGGATACATTAATGGTATCGTAATCCACGAGAATTATTTTCCCAATACCAAACAATACTAAATTTTTGACTACTTCGTTTCCTGTAGCTCCAGCACCAATCACCATAACAGTTGAATTAGCGATTTTTTTTTGATCCCATCC
The DNA here is from genome assembly GCA_016839425.1 of Promethearchaeota archaeon. The sequence goes on along the minus strand of JAEOUI010000236.1, from coordinate 445 downwards.
TTTAATTCGTTTTTGTCGATCGTAAATGTCATCATCAATAGATTCTTGACCAATGATTTCGTAATCGTCGTTTTTTTCTATCATAATTTAATAAAAGAAGTTTTAGGAAAATATCAATCAATTTAAAATTGCGCTACTAATGATTTTATACCCCTTTGTTGACTTATCGTCGATACTAAAAAATTCATGCTCGTCTCTGATAGGATCTACAACTAAGGCGACGAAAATAGGTTCTGGAAAGAAATAACGATGTGTTTTTACATCAGTTGGACTTAAAAAAACTCCAAAGTTCGGATGACTATGCCACCACCCCACTTTTCGCAAGCTGTCTTTATTGGATTTTTTTTTTAACCTTTCTAAGGCTTGGTTAAATTCTCCTGAGGCTCCTTCAATTTGTGCCACTAAAGAAGCGTTGCTTTTAAATGTTTTTTTAGAATAAAATTGG
>JAEOUI010000556.1 GCA_016839425.1 Promethearchaeota archaeon | reverse complement strand
TCAAACCCATCTCTCCTTGTCCGATATGCGCATGACGGTCCACTTTGGATCCTAATTTGGGTTGTGAATCGTTAATATGAAAAGCGCATAAATATTTCAATCCTATTATATTGTCAAATTTTTTCCACATTGCATCGTATTTTACTTTGCTATTAAAATCGTAACCAGCAGCAAACACATGGGATGTATCAAAACATACACCAATTTTTTCTTTATTATTTATGTTTTGAATAATGGATTGTAAGTGCTCAAATTTACTCCCTAATCCAGTACCCTGGCCCGCCGTGGTCTCTATTAAAATCTTTATAGTAGAATTTTTAAATTCAGAAATTAGCTTATTAAGCTGAATTGCTATATTATTCAAGGCGTTTTCGATAGTAAGATTTTTTTCTGATGTAGGCACAACTCCAGGATGCATTACGATATAGTCTAAATTCAATTGAGTTGCTTTTGTTAATTCATCTACCATTGCATCGTAGGATTTTTTTAATTTATCTTTATCGGTCGTTGCTAGATTTATCAAGTAACTATTATGAGAAAGAAGGGGATAAACTTCGTCTTTAAATTTATTCTTTTCCGAAAGAAATAATTCAACTTCTTTTTCTTCTAATAGTTTAGAAGTCCACGATCGAACGGATCTTACGAATATCTGAACAGATTCACACGCTAATTCTTTTGCAAAACTAAACACTTTCTCCCTTCCTTTTGAAACGCTTAAATGGGATCCTAATCTCATAATTTTGCACCATAAATATTCATTAATTTCATCTTTTTATACGATTTAATACTTATAAAAATCGAATCTTAATTTAATTAATGGTGATTTTAAGTTAAAATATATTCAGTCTACATATTTTTAAGATAATCAAGAGTCTAGGCAATGATTTGAACGATTAACTTAAAACAAGAATAAGGAAAAATTTAAAGGCGAAACAATAATACTATGCTTTAACAAAATTCAATTTCACTATAGATAGGTAGCTTAGGTTGAATTCAGATACGAATGATAAAATAGATAAATCTGCGATTATTAAAAAAACCCCTATTAAAAAGGGGAAAACCAAGGAAGATTTAAAAGCAAAAAAGATACAAAATAAAAACATTAAAGGACTGATCAAGACTTTAAAAAGAGACGATGTTGAGGCCCGTAAATTAGCAAAAAAGGCACTCGTTGCGTTTGGAGAAGACGCCGTTGAAACTTTACTTGATTTGCTTAAAAATAGCAAGAATAAAATGCTTCAAGCCGAAGTTGCGGAAGTTTTAGGGATGATAAGGGCTCGAAGGGCCATCTACGACCTTATTCAAGCTTTAACAGATGATTACGAAGAATTAAGAATAAAAGCAGCTAAAGCTTTAGGACTTATTGGAGATACTAGCGCGGCTTTTGCCCTCATACAATCGCTTAGAGACGAAAACAGAAAAGTCAGAAGTACTGTTGCAAAGTCTTTAAACTCGATTTTAGATATAAAATTAAGCGAACAACTCTCTTCAAGTGATGAGCGAATTCTCAGGAGAATTGGAGATAATAATACCATCCAAATGCTTATAAGATCCTTAAATGACGATAGCTTTAAAGTAAGGAGAAAAGCATCGGAAATAGTAGATAAGATTTACGATAGTTCAATTATAGATAAAATTTTATTTAAAAAAGAACGAGACCAAAAAGGTTTAGAAACTTTAATTGAACTTTTATTATCTAATAACGAACAATTAAATAAGAACATTGCTTGGGCATTAGGAACAATTGGTGATCCTCGTGGTGTAGTTCCTTTAATCTTGTTATTGAAGGAAAGATACCAAGCAGGAAGAGAGGATGCCGTGGAAGCTCTAGGAAAGATTGGAGACACTAGAGCGCTAATATCTATTATTAGGGCTTTGAAGGATGAAAACACAAGAGTCAGAAAAAAAGCTAATTGGGCAGTAGGAAATATAGTCGATAAAATCGGCTTATTAGGAACTACAAAATTACTTGGTGGACTTAATCTAATTACTCCTATTGGATTAGAGAGTAATCTCCCTAAAGTTGAAGATAAGTCAGCAATAGAAAAATTATCAAAGGCTCTAGAGGAAAATAATTCTAAAACTCAAGAAAAAGCAATATGGGCTTTAAGTAAATTAGGAGATACTAGGGCTTCAGATGTAATTATAAAGAGAATAAAAGAGCCCTCCTTCTTATGCCAAAAAGAAGCCATTAAAGCTTTAGGAGATATTGGGAAAGCAAATTCAATACCCATTTTATTGAAATATCTAAACCATGAAGATATCATTTTATCAGATAGTGCAAGGATAGCACTTCGAAAATTAAACGAAAAATGGGGAATCACGCCTTTTATTGAAGCAATGAAAAGCGAAAATGATTTTATTCGTAGTAAAGCTCTTGAATTTATTAAAACCTCTCAATCCGATGAACTTATTAATCACTTGATTGAAATTTTAAAAGAAGAAGATGTGCCTGAAATTAGAGCAAAAGCGGCATGGGCTTTAGGATGGTCAAAAAGCTCCAAAGCAATCGAGCCTCTCATTCAAGCTCTTAAACGAGAAAAATCAAAAGAAGTAAAATCAGATATTGCTTGGGCTCTTGGCTGGATTAAAAATCCTAGAAGCGTCGAACCACTATTAGAAATTATAGACGATGAAAATGATATCGTGAGGAGCGCGGCCATCCGTTCCCTTGGATTATTAAAGGATCCTAAAGCAGTCCCAAGTTTAATTGACGCGCTTAATGATCCAATTTCTTTTATTCAAGCGGATGCAGCAAAATCACTTGGAAAGATAAGAGACGACAAAGCTGTTGAAGCCTTGATTCAGAAATTAAAATCAAGTGAATATCAAATAGTATTAGAAAATACCATAAATGCTTTGGAAAAGATTGGTGCGTCTCAGGCAGTTGAACCTTTAGTTGAAATGTTAAAGCATGATAGTTCAGAAATTAAAAATTTAGCAGAATCTGCCTTGAAGAACATTCGGGATAAGAAAGCCGTACAACCCTTAGTCAAAGCTCTTGAAGATGACAGTTCAGAAGTGAGAGGGGATGTTGCCGTTTTATTAGGTAATATTGGAGATAAGGAGGCAACAGAATCTTTAATAGCTTTAATGAACGATCAGGACGCTACAGTACGAGCAGACGCCGCAATGGCTCTTGGGAACTTAGCAGATCCAAAAGCGATCGATCAATTAATCGATAAGCTTGATGATCTAAATAATATCGTCCGATCCAAAGTTGCTGATGCACTAGGAAAAATTCGCAACGAAAAAGCTGTTGATGCTCTTATCAAAAAGCTGAAAGACAGCAGCATTAATGTGCGAATCTCCGCAGCAGACGCTTTAGGCAGGATAGGTAGTCTAAAAGGAGTCGATGCTTTAATAGAATCCTTAAAAGACGAGGATGTTGTAGTTAGAAGAGAAGCAATTAAATCTTTGGGTTTAATTGGAGACGAAAAGGCCCTTAATCCTTTAATTGAGATGCTCAAACAAGAAGAAGATATGATCCGAAAAGAGGCGATAATTGCTCTTGGTTTTATTGGAAGCCCTAAAGCATCAAAACAGATCATAGAAGTGTTAAAAGAAGAAACGAGCCATAAAATACTCAAGGAAGCTATAAAATTCTTTGGAATGATACTCGATACGCAAGCTGTAGGTCCGCTCATAGAACATATCAATAATGATCAGGAACGCATTAGAGTAGAAGTTGCGAATTCATTAGGGTATCTTAGGGATGTAAAGGCTGAATGGCCCTTAATAGAGCTATTAAACGACACAAAACCAAATGTCAGAGCGGCAGCAGCTGAGGCATTAGGAAAATTAGGAAGAGTCAAGGCAGTTGATTCATTACTTCACTTACTAAAAGACGATTCAAAATTAGTTAGAGCAAAAGCGGCTGAAGCCTTAGGAGACATTGGATCAAGTAAATCCGTTAAGGAACTGGAAGGATTACTAAACGATAGATGGGATTTTGTCAGGGAAAAAGCAAAAATTGCAATTGAAAAAATAAAGGGTTAAAACCCTAATCTTTTATTATTTTTTTTATATTTAATCATAAATTATTTAGTATAGAAAATCAATTATTATTCAAATCGGAATTTACCTATTGACACAATTCCTTGATCTGAGATTTTTAATACTTCAGTCGTCAGAGGATACCCGGAGCAGGAGTATTCTTTTAAAACAATACCACCTAATTTGCCTACCAGGTTAATATTTTTCTCTGATAAAATATATATAAAATCCCTACAAGGAACAAGAACTAATATTGGCCATTCTATTATGGCTTTAATTTTATCTTTTAATTGAGGGGAGAGAATCAAAGACGCTTTTAAGATAGAATTCGTTTCAAAACTAACTATAGGTGTTTGGTTGAATTGTAATGTTTTTATAGAGGCGGAATTAAACAATTTGGACATATTTTTCTTAGCGACCTTTTTTAATTCATTCACATCAACACCCCACCTTTTAAGCATATCCATTGTTATCCAAGTAATTCCAAATTCGTTATCGTCAACATAGGCAGGTATAATATTAGTATCTTCTGAAATTTTTTCGAGAATAACATTCTCAAATTCTTGATTTGAGGGTTCTAAAGAGAAAAATATTCTTTTTGATGCTTTTCGCCAATCTTTAGGTACTTCTTGGAAATTGAGTATCTGATTTATAAATGAAGAAACAATTTCAGGATCCTGATATCTATCATATTCCTTTTCTATATTTTCAATCGTGATGTTTAAATCAGAAATACCGTTATTAATAATGTAATTTTTATTATTTTGGGTTATTATCTTAATTTTTTTCTCTACTAACATCTGTTCAAATAATTCTTTTGCAGATTTCATTAAAATCACCTATTTATTCCAAGCGAGTCCAAAAGTTATTTAATTCTTCTTTTGATATTGAAACCTTTAATTTTAAGGGTGTTGAACTCTCATCCCGAAAGAATTCAGGTAATTCATTTTGGTAACGAGGAATTCCTGCTTTTTCGTTAAATTCAAGTTCCATTTTAAGTATATTCTTACCTATATTAACAACCTCATTGGGAGAAAGATCTAATCCATACATAGCGTTAAGGGCACCTGTTAATATTTCAATGGTTTCAAAGTTAACTCCTATAAAATAACAGCAACCCATCGAATCTAAAACCGAAATGCAAACCTGCAATTCATAAGATAAATCTATTTTATGATCATCTTCGGTATATTCTCCATAATCCTTGTCTAAATGAGCCTTTCGACCCACGATAGCGGGGCCAGAAGTATGGTCTGCACCCATAGGTGATGTAGCATAAGTTATGCCCATTCCTTTAAAGACGCGTGGATCGTAAGCAGATAAGCCTTGCCCTTTTACTTGGGGTACTCGTCTTGCTTTTAAAATAGTACCAATGTATTTGACACCGTTTCCATATAAAAAGCCTTTTTCAGTTCCATTCCGGATTTCTTCATTTAGAATCTTTAATACCGAACCAGAATCGCCCCATTTTAATTGATCGCAATCCATCGCAACTCCTATAGTACCCCCAAATTCAATTGTATCCACACCAACATCGTCACAATACCGATTGATTAACGCAAGAGCGTCTAAATCATTTATCATAAGATTTGATCCTGTTAAAGCAATTGTCTCGTATTCCATGCTAGCAGTTATAAAATCCCCGTTCTCGTCCATAACTTGGTTAGAGCATTTAATAGCGCAAGTCGGACTACATGGTAACCTATTTTTACCATTTCGAGCCATAATAAGCTCGTGAAGCTTTTCTCCCGAGATCATTTCGACATCTTCGTAAGATCCTCTTTTGAAATTTTCTGTAGGTAATCCTCCATATAAGCTCATTCCTTGCGTGAGATTTGGCGTCCCATAAATTGAGAACCACTCTTTTGATTCGGCCAATTCTTTAGCAAAAGGTTTGGTTATTTCTCTAAATTTTTTTCTGTTAGCAATATTGATTTTTGATTTTCTTGTAGGAATAATAACAACTGCTTTAAGCTTTTTTGAGCCCATCACGGCCCCTAAACCACCTCGAGCAGCATGACGGCTTGGATATCCCTCTAGATCATTAACAGCAACGCTTGCCGATTTCATTGTAAATTCTCCCGCAGGACCTATTGAAAAGATACCTATTTTCTTTCCGTATTCCTCATAGAGTTTTTCGGATAATTCGTAATTACTCATTTTTGTGTATTTTTCTGCGCTTTCGAGCCTGATATTGTCATCCTCTACTACTAATAGTTTTAACGATGATGCAACATCTTCAAAGACCAAAGCACGAATACCGTGCAATGCAAGCATCATTGAGGGCCTTCCCCCTACATTTGCTTCTTTAATCCCGTTAGTCAACGGGCTTTTCGCACCTACTGAAGCTCGACCTGAACATGGAAAGGAGCTTCCTGATAATAAACCGTTTGAAATTAGGAGTTTGTTATCTTTTCCAAGAGGATCGCAATTTGGAGGTACCTCGTCGTGAATGAGATGAGATGTGAGCCCTCTTGCGCCATATAAATAATATTTTGAATCATTGGGAATTTTTTGGTTGATAATACTTGCATTATTTAGATTGATGCGAACGATATCCATATAAAAAAAATAGGATAAGATTCTATTTTATATTTTCTTATATAAATATTAAAATTGAGATTGAGGGATAAATTAAATATTTTAAATTTATGAATCTGAATAAATAAAATTTAGAAAAATCTAAGTATTTAATTCCAATAAATAATTTCTATAAATTATAATGACAGAGAACAAGATTACATTTAATTTTTTATACGGATATTTCATTGGTGCTATTCTTATCTTTATTTTTTGCATGTTAATTTATAATTTAATCAATTTAGTAATTAAACCAAATAATCAAGATCCAATTATTTCAATTCTTATGGTTATTGGGTATGTCATATCTATTTTCTTTGTAGAAGCATTATTTTTATACTATGTAATAAATCCATTAAAAAAAAGAGAGCTATGTTTTTCAGATGATAAATTGAAAATTAAACAACTAAGAAATTGGATTCAAAAAGATATTTTTGAAATAGAATGGAAAAAACTAGAAAGGATTGACTTAAATATTATTCCATCTTTTTATCCAAATTTAATTTTTAATTTCATTCTGCCTGAATACACAATAAGAAAAGAACTATTGATTGTATCAAATAAAAAAAGAAAAATAATAAAGTTTTTCTTAAAATACTCTAAGGATAATAACATTATATTTAATTATATAGAATAGATACTTGAAATACCATGTTTTAATATACTCAAATA
>JAEOUI010000235.1 GCA_016839425.1 Promethearchaeota archaeon | reverse complement strand
TATGTCCCGATGAGTTGAATTTTTTGTTTGATTTTTTAATTAATAATAGATTTAGGTTTTTTAAAATTTAAGAATACCATTTTTCTGACTTGGTTAATTCTACAAAACCTGAACTTGTCAATTCAACAAGATCTTCGGTTCGAGCACCACCCACATTTGGGACATAGAGTCCGGGTTCAATCGTAAATATCATCCCCTCTCCGAGAATCTCCTCGGACATGGGAGATAAATAAGGCTTCTCATGTATTTCCACACCTACGCCATGCCCTAAACTATGGAGGAACCTTGCAGCCCATTCAGGTTTCCTGCTGTTAAAGAAATCCCGAGTAATTTTATCTATTTCACTACATTTAAGTCCGATTTCCAATGACTCTATCGCAGTTTTCTCCGCCTCGTTAACCAAACGGATTAATTCTAGTTTATCGTCGTCTTGTTTTCCAAAAACAAAAGTTCTTGACATATCCGAGCAGTATCCTTCGCTTATCGCCCCAATATCCACTAATACAATGTCACCATCTTTTATTTCTCGTTCTCCCGTGCTCGCATGAGGATAACAGGTCTTTTCCCCCGAGGCAACGATAGTATCGAACGAAGTTCCTTCCGATCCCTTTTTTCTCATCTCGTATTCTGCTTCAGCCGCTAACTCTTTTTCAGTCATACCGCTCGAAATCGTCTTAAAAATGGTTTGAAACCCAATATCAGCCAAATGGGCAGCTTTCTTGATCCTTTCGATTTCTTCGGGAGTTTTCGTGGTACGAGCAGAATTAATCGCGTTAGAAAGTTCGATAAATCGATGAATTTTGAATTTTTCCTTCCATTCGGAGTACTTCTTGAACGACACATGGTCTTCTTCGAACCCAACGCTCTTTAGCTTTAATCTTTTTATGGCCCTTTCAATATATCCTGAGTCTCCGGGGGGTATCAACTTCAATTTTACATTTTTTGCAAGATCCTCGCTATCTTCAATCCGTTTTTTAACTTGATCGTATTCAAGGGCGTTTAAAAACAACAAGAGCTTGTTGCTCGAATTCCTTTTTTCCCTGTTTGGAACGAGTAATAAGCACTCGCTTTCGATTTTAAAACCCAGGAAATATAATATATTTACAGACTTGGAAACTAGCAAGCCGTCAACGCGATTAAAATCGTCGTTTTCTTGGATTTTTGAGAGCTTTAATTCCAGTGTCATTAAATTATAATATTGTTCATGTAATTTAAGATGCCCGAGTAAGTACAAAAAAAATTAATCTACTTTTTAATCGTTTACATAAAACCAGTAGTGAAATTAGTTTATAGATCTTGATATTATTGGATTTTTTAATATTTTTGCCAAATTCTTTTTAACTGAAACGCATAAATCTCACTCGATAAAAATAGAAGAATTTCACCTATTGATTTGGAGGCAAAATAATTTTACTTCAAATTTAATTTTTAAGTTGTTAAAGAAAAGGATGAGAACAAAAATCGGAAGGCACGACGAAATTATTTAAAAAAGAGGAGATGTTTTATCTAATAACAGGGTTAAGGGTTGAGGTATTCCACCGAATTATATCGGTCTTAGGTATAAGAATATATTTGGTCATCATGCATTATCCGATTTTTATTGTATAATAAATTATTCGGATAGTTTATAAGCTTTTCTCTTTTTTCATTGGAAAAAATTGACAACATGCATTTTAGTGGTAAAAAATAGTGTTCAAATCCTCTCTAAATAACAAGGAAAAAACATTTTATTCTTGTTAATCCGTTAATAACATCGAAAATGTACAAATATAATGGTTAAATAGAGAACTAATTATTAATATTATTGTTTATTGGCATCGCTAATTAGATAAACTCACTTGAATTTCAAGAAAATTATCGTTTGCTTACGCTCTTTACAATGATTAAAATAGTTAAAAATAAAATTAAATATTTCCAAACATAAAATTCAGATTCGTAACGAAAAAATTCTTAATTCTAATCAGATATCGAAGACTTAATTGAAGATTGGGTAATTACAAGATTGCATACTATGTGGAGGTTACGTAACTACTTATAAGCAAGATGTCATTCGATACGCTTGGAAGTGGTAAGGATAAATTTTACTATTTTTATCAATAATAATTTGATTGTATTTTTTCCTAATTCAATATTTAATGTTTATTTAGCATTAAACAAGAGAAGGAATTTTAATTAGATTCATTTATTTCAGTAATATCTCTTTTTGAAAATATCATTAAAACATTAAATATAGTCGTGCTTTTTTTCAATTGAATTACTATTTCTGTCGTTCCCAAGTGGCAATCACGAACTTTTATGAGAGTGCTTTCAACCAAAAAGGAGAAGTAAAATTAAATATGAGAAATAATATTATAAGAATATTACTTTCAAAAAAATACTGGTTTACTGCACTTAAAATAGAACTACTTGGGATAACGAAAGCAATGTCGATTAATTTTAAAAAATTTCTCACCCGAATCGGAAAAGAAAGCGAATTCAAGCCTCTCAAAAACTCGCTCGTGAATTCGCTTCAAAGAGATAGTTCCCGAAAGTACAAGAATTATCCCAAGCTTCTCGAAATCATGAAAACACACTGGCCGCAGTATCAAGGCCAGTCGCGGATCTCCCACCTGCTCAGGGACCATTACGAGGAGATCTTCACTTTCCTGCTCAATACTATCTTCCCCTTCAGGAAAAGGGGATTGTCCTTGGAGGATCCAGAAGCCCCAACACCCGTGGATTTCAAGCTCGTATACAAATACCATTACAACAAGAAGGAACTCGAGGCCATCGAAGAAGTCATGAGGGAACTGAATATCAATGGAGAAGTTGACGGGGTGATAAAACGACTCCTGATTTTTTCCATCAGTTCGTTCGCGCCGCTCGTGGAAGAAATCTTCCAGCGACCGTTTGCGTTCCAATTCTCTAACATCGACTTGGAGGAGCTTCCGGACGGCGAAAAGCAGGTCATTGCCGTGATATCGGGAAGGGAACAATAATTAGGATAAATTAATTTAGATTTAAGCTTGATAAATTACATAATTAATTGAAATTGAAAATTACTTTTTAAATAGTTCTTTATATAAAGGATATATACTGCAAGAATTCTGATTTTACACCAGATTTCTTTATAACTTAAATATGGTATTATATTAATATCTTATATTTACTAATTTTAACGAAAAAAGGATATATTTTATGTCAGGAAATAAATCATTAGGAATATTTGCCGTCGTATTGGCTTTAATTGCACTAGCCATATCTGGATTTAATCTATACACGACACTGCAGGATCCAGGGAGCAATACTGATCCCGGTACTTTGCTTGGAGCAAGAGTCTATTGTGGTTATAACCAATCACTTAATCCCTACTCTGAAGAAACAATTAACCTCACGAATATTATTTACGACCCTGGTAATCACATCGATCTAGTGCATAATTGTTATAATGTTTCTGTCGATGGGATTTACCGATTAACAGGAGAAATTACTCTACCAGGAGCAACGGGTGATTTATCCGTCATCATCAAATTAAACAATACTATTACTGTATGTAGTGAGACCGTTCCAGGTTCAACTGAGGACACTGCAAGCGTTTCTGAAATAGTTCATCTTAAAGAGGGGAATTCATTAACTTTAATCGTAGGATTCATTGCACCTGATACTCAATATTTTATCGATTTCGATGGAACAACCAATTACTTGCTCGTAGAGTATATGAGTGCTTAATTTTCTTTTCTTTTTTATTCTAATTTTTTCCTTTGAGTTTTTATAAAGTCACAAAACCGAAAAATCCATTAAGGACGCTTCATTCTAAAGCCCTCGTTATTGTTAGCCACTCCAGCTAAGCTCTTTTTTTGGTTC
>JAEOUI010000234.1 GCA_016839425.1 Promethearchaeota archaeon | reverse complement strand
TGTTTACTTTTAATTTCTTTATCGCTTCCTATTGCAATGGCTGCCTCAGGAGAAAAAGGCGTTAATGTGATCAAGCAAGGAAAGCATTACTACCAAGGAAGAACGATTATCAGAGAGGAAATTGTAAATAATTCAGGAGATCTCGTATTGGTTGATAATTATAACGCTTTATACGAATTAAAAGTTGACATTCTTGATGTGGATGAATGTTTCGAACAAATAATATATCAGAGTTCAGATCACGCTGGAACCATAACAAAAGTCATAACAAATGCTACAAATTTGGATATTTTCATCTTTTACCGAGATAGCGATAACGACAACTTGTTAGAAATGTTTTATATCGATAATTCCTTTTTCGATTTTAAACACGTGATTGCTGGCACTTGGGATGACTTTGTAGCACCTTTAGATAATCTTTCACGAAATCTTGAATGGGCTAAAGGGAATGTGAGTTCTTTTAATTACGCTTTGGACATTGATGAGACGAGTCAAACAATATCTCTTCGCATTTCATACTTGGACGAAGATTACTTTTGGTACGATAATGGTGTTGACATCTATAAAGAGTCAATAATTTACAATAATATTTATGAATATACAATAGAATATGACGATTTTGTAATTAACAATTATGAGGAATTAATCCAGAGGTCAATAAACACGATTGTGAATCAATCTTACTTGGAAGAAAACAAGATACAATACGATTATAATCATACAATACAAGCAGATTTTAGTCCTATAACCTTAAACGGAACCATTTCGGGATTCGAGCTTTTTGCTTTATTAGGTACGAGTATAGTTTCAATTCTTGGTATCACTTACATCCTCAAGCACAAGAAAATAAAAAATTAACCACGATAAATTTATATTTTTTATTTTTTAATAGTGCTAAGGTTTGTCATTGGTTCTAAGGTTTTTTTGTCATTTAAAATAAAGATGACACAAAGATATAAATTTATAATTGTTTATTATGTTTCTTAATTCTCTCTAAGAATTTTTTAATTTTAAATAAGGTATTCAAAAATGAATAAGAAATTAATATTAATAATTAGCTTAGGCGGATTGATGAGTTTGTTCTTGTTTTCTTCGTCCTTGGGTGTAGTGAACGCAGCAGCAGGTGATAAAGGAGTTGATTTCGTGGAAGAAGGAACACGAATGTTTGAAATGACCATGTCAACTGTAGTCAACACCAGAACATATCGGGGAACAGACACCTACGAGTCTACCACTTCAATGGCAATGAATATGCGAATAAATATGACCATAACGGAAGTAAATAGTTCAACAGAAGAAATAGATTATATCAGTACTGGAATGGGATCTCCGTCAGCAGGTACTGCAACAAATACATCCGAGTTGAGTTTTAGTTTATCCTGGGTTGATGCTGATGACGATAACTATTTTGAAGATCTTGAACTTTCTTCTATGAGCATGTCCCCCGTTATAGCAGGTACTTGGGAAGATTATGTTGGTGCTCTTGACGATCTCGAACAGGAACTAGAATGGGCCAAAGGTAACGTAAGCACGCTTGATTACTCGTTAATAATTAACGATGCTGGTCAAAAGGTAACAATAAGTCTTGAATTTCAAATAGAGGATAAGCCTTGGAGCGGAGATGAAGAATCCGTTATATACGATGGAGAAATATATTATATGATTGATTATAGCGACTTTTTTGCTACCAAATGGGAAATGCGCGAAAGTATTACTCTAAATTCCATCGTAAATCAGACATACTTGGAAGATAACACTGAATCGATAATTTTATCTTCTACCGAAAAGATGACAAGTGGACCAATAAGCTCGGAAGATTCAGGCATCCCAGGATATGAGCTTTTTGCCCTGTTGGGCGTGAGCTGTGTATCCGTTTTTGGTATCGCATATGCCGTCAAGCGCAAGAAATTGGTAAATTTGGGAGGTAATGCACATGAATAAAAAAACAATTTTATCGATTGGATTTATCAGCTTGATGATGGTAATGTTGTTATCGTCATCCTTAGCTGTTGTAAGCGCTGCACCAGGAGACGAAGGACTTGATATTGTTGAAAACGGTACAACCTACCTATATCAAACTGTAGAATCATATGGCGAAGAGGGAACGCAATATTATGGCACCCAAACCTATCCCTTTGAACTTGGCGCCATGAGTACAATTGAAACGAACTTAACCATCACGGAAGTTAACAGTACTGAAGGGCGAATAAGGTATAGAAGGACCACACCAAGTTCTTCAAGCACTTATACAGTATATAACGATACTCAACTAGGGGTTATCTTCAGTTATAACGATGTGGACGATGACGATTTGATTGAAAGCCTTACTTTTTATCCTGGTACCTTTTATTATGTCATTGCTGGCACATGGGAAAATTATACGGGTATTGTAGACGATGTCGTTCAAGAATTAGATTGGGCTAAAGGAAATGTGAGCACATTTGATTATACCTTGACAATTAACGATGCGGCTCAAAAGATAACATTAAGTCTTGAATATCAGGTGGAAGAATTAGCTTGGAGCGGAACTGAAGAGTCAGTGATATACGATGCTACGCAGTATTTCACAATGGATTATAATAATTTCGTCATTGCTCAATTCAGAATGAGATCGCAATATACACTCAATTCAATAGTAAACCAGAGTTACATTGAAGATAATGACGAAGTTGTTTATACATTATACTATGAAGAGATGTCAATGGGACCAATAAGCTCGGAAGATTCAGGCATCCCAGGATATGAGCTTTTTGCCCTTTTGGGAGTGAGCATTGCGTCCGTCTTTGGTATTGCATTTGTAATCAAGCGCAAGAACAAAATAATGTAATTATTCATTATCTTAATTCTTTTTTTTTCTAAATTAATTCAACTTTAATATTCATTAAAATCAATAAAAATATGATAAATAGTCAATCAATCTTACATTATTGCTATTATTAGCGTTGTTTTTTGGTCAAACACAGAAAATATTCAATTAAAAATATCTAAAGATATTTTGAATCCCTCTCTTTTTTTTAAAAAAAGTGTAAAATATAGAGCTAAAATCGTGAAACACAGATTTCACGAATATAATACTTGGTTTTCAAATATAGCAAGATATTATCTTGATCTTACACCCCGACTTTTGTTTTCGAAAGCGAAGATTATATTCTGTATAAATATAAGCA
>JAEOUI010000027.1 GCA_016839425.1 Promethearchaeota archaeon | reverse complement strand
ATAGAAACAATAAATCTTCGTTTCTTCAATTTAACAGGTGACGATAGAGTAAATGACGCCCCTTCCGATTTTGTTCGGAAAGTAGCTAAAATCGAACTAGGATTGGATAAACCCGAATTAGAGGTTGGAAATCTTGAACCTTTCCGTGATTTTACGGATATCAATGAAGCTATTGAAGTAATTTGGAAGGCTGCATTAAATGGCGTCCCAGGAGAGACTTATCATCTATGTTCGGGTAGAAAAACCCAAATTAGAACACTACTTCGAATCGCATTAAGCTTTTCAAACAAGAAAATTAAGGTTATTGAAAATGTGGTTAATAAACTCAGAAAAACAGATGAGTTTGTTTTAATTGGAGATAATTCAAAAATAAAAAACGACTTGGACATTAAAATCTCAAAACCCTTGGAAAAAACTTTGAGAGAAATGTACGATTATTGGTTAGATTATTATAGTAAAATAAAATAGATTTTAAAGAAAATCAATTATTCGTCCAATATTTCAATCTTTACGATTATCTCTCTGTTTCGAACTTTAAATGAAAATTGTTTGCCTTTTTTCCCTCTTGCAAACTTTTCGACTCCGCATTCTTCTTTAATATATTCAATTAATTCGGCGTTAAGTTCTTTTTCAATATCGTAATCGTTTTGTATGTTTACGATGATTTTTTCCTTTCCTCGTTCGAGTTCTAACTTCTTGCGTATGCTCTGAAGGTTACGGGCAATTTCTCGAGCGTCCCCTTCTTTCAATAAATTATCGTCAAGTTCCGAATTAATGAGTATGATTCCTTTAGATATTACTTTTACAGCGTAGGGTTCCTTTGAATCTTGCTCGATTTGGATGTGCTCCTTGGTAATTTCGTATTCTTTTCCGTCAAGTTCGAGCTTGAATTTACCTTTTGTCATGCTTTTCTTAATGTCGTTAATGTTCATCGATTCCAAGTGCTTTTGAATCTTAAGACGGTCTTTTTTGAAGTCTTTACCAAGACTACCGATGCTTAGCACGAGATTTTCTTCGAAATACGATTTTGCCTTTTTTTCTGGAACAAATACTAACTCCCTCACATTCAATTCTTCCATTATCAAGGATTCGAACTTTTTTATTATGCTTTTTTCTTCTGTTTTAAAATGTAATAAATATTCTTTTAATGGTTGTCTGGTGTTAATCTTGACTTTCTCTCGAAGCCCTCGTAATTCTTGAACCAAGCTCATGACGAATTCCATTTCCTCCAATAAAGTCTCGTTAATTAAATTATCTAAAGATTCTGGAAATTGTGTTAAGTGCACGGATTTTGCTTTTTTATTGTAATTAAAATTCTCTTGTAGTTGTAAGAATATTCTCTCAGTTAAAAACGGAAGGAATGGTGCCATTAATCGGTTCAGAACATCGAATGTGTAATAAGTAACATTGTATGCGTCTTGATCCTTGTTTAAAAATCGCTTTCTCGTTAGGCGGAGGTACCAATTGCTCAAGTCGTTAATAACGAAATTTTGAATGGCATCAGCAGAATTAAATATCAAATACTCGTCGAGATATTGTTTGACTAGCTTGGTGAGTTGATTTATCTTTGCGATCAACCAAGAATCAATTACATTGCTTAATTTTTCAGATTCGAAATTTAAATTGGGAGAAACATCATTGTTTTTAGCGTTGTCAAAGAATAATTTGAAGGAATTCGAATATTTTGTGATGAATTGCGAAATGATATACTTGATGGCGTCAACGCTCAGCCGCTTTTCCTTGTGTGGAGGTCCCGAAACGTAATACAACCATCTCAATGCGTCCGAACCTTGTTCATTGAAAATGGACCAAGGATCGATTGTGTTTCCTAAACTCTTGCTCATTTTCCTGCCCTCGCCGTCTAAAACAATGCCATTTACGACAACATTCTTGTACGCATTTTTGTTAAAAACTGCAGTTCCGATAGCATGCATGGTATAAAACCACCCACGAGTCTGATCCATTCCTTCGGCAATAAAATCAACTGGAAAAGCTATTTCTTCCTCAATTAATTCCTTGTTTTCGAACGGATAATGATACTGGGCAAACGGGGCGGCTCCCGAATCGTACCAACAATCAATGACTTCGGGTGTTCGTCTCATCTCTTTTTTACATTTTGGACACGATATAATTACTTCGTCGATCATTGGTTTGTGGTAATCTTCGAGTTCGACATTTCCTACAGAGAGTTTTTTTAAATCTTGAAACGATTCAACGCAGAGCTCGTGTTTACAGGATTCGTTCGAACACGACCATATAGGTAAAGGAGTGCCCCAAAATCGCTCTCTTGAAATAGCCCAATCGCGAGCGTTGTCCAAAAAGTTACCAAAACGACCCGTTCCGATTAATTTTGGCACCCAATTTATCTTTTCGTTATTATCCAGTAGATCCTCTCTAAAGCGCGACATTTCGATGAACCACGATTCCCTTGCGTAATATAGGAGAGCTCTATTACATCTCCAACAAAAAGGATAGTCGTGAGAGTACTTGCGCGTGTCGAGTAGCTTCCCCATCTTTTTCAATTGGTCAATAACCCATTTATCAGTGTCCCATATGTCCTTTCTACCTATGTCTTCGCGATGAATCTTGAAATATTTTCCTGAAAGTTCTGGAATCGAGTCATCGAAAAATCCTTTCTCGTTTATCGGTTGTAAGAATGGTAATTCGTATTCTAGCATGGCATTATAATCATCCTCACCGAAAGCTGGTGCAATATGAACGAAACCCGTTGAGATATTGTCCGTGGTGGGATCTGTTGACACGTAATCCGCGTTTACCACGATAAATCCGTTTTTATCTGCTACATCCTTAAAATATGGAAAGAGTGGTTCATATTTCTTGTACAATAAGTCAGAACCGTAAAATTCCTTTTCTTTCTCGTAATTACCTTCTCCGAGCACTGTATCCAGTAAATTAGTCGCAATGATTAATTTCTCATCATTGTAAGTCACGAGAGAATAACGACTGTCAGCATTTGCGGCTAAAGCTACGTTACTTAACAATGTCCAAGGAGTTGTGGTCCATGCAACGATTTTCACGCCTTCAAAATTAGGATCTAGGAGCTTGAAAGTTATATAAACGGTTTCCTCCTCGACTTCTTCGTATCCTTGAGAAACTTCGTGAGAAGATAGGGGTGTTTCGCAACGAGGACAATACGGTACGACCTTTTTACCCTTGTAAATCTTTTTCTTGTCATAAATCTGCTTTAACGACCACCAAACGGATTCGATAAAGTAATTTTCACATGTAATGTATGGATTGTCCATGTCTAACCAGAAGGCCATTCTCTTGGTAAGTTTTTCCCACTCCGAAACATATTTGAACACGCTCTCGCGACATTTCTTGTTAAAATTTTCTATTCCATAATCTAAAATGTCTTTCTTCGTGCTTAAATTCAATGCTTTCTCTACTTCCAGTTCAACAGGAAGTCCGTGAGTGTCCCATCCCGCTTTACGCGGTACCCAATATCCGTCCATGAATTTATATCTAAGGACGATATCTTTGATGCTTCGTGCGTAAACATGATGTATTCCTGGCATTCCGTTCGCTGTTGGAGGGCCCTCCGTGAACTGAAATCGCCCTTTAGGCTTTTTAGCGCCGAGTATTAATTTAATAATTGAAATTGAATCCCAATACTCCAATATTTTTAGTTCTTCTTCTGGTAAAGGCATTTTAGATCGTTTTGTTTGTCTATTTAAAATCCAATGTATGATTTTAAAAACAAAATATTTCTTTTGAATTTTGGGATTGTTTATATTCTCGATTTAGAAGGAATCTCTAACGAGTGTTGATATCAACAAGATATGCTATATTGTAAGAAATAGAATTATCAAAATTTATTCACGGCATCATGTCGGAAGGGGGTGTCTTGAGGCAAAATCCACATTTTCCAAAAGATATTATCGTTTGGTTCCAACAATGCTCGTGATATGAACGTTCACAATAGGGACATTGAATGTGGCAAGATTCTTCACCCGCAATCTGATTTGAGCAAGACGGGCAATCTATTTTATGGCATATAACGCACGATACTACTGATACTTCGAAAATATTTTTTGAAATGGCGTCAAAAAGATCGACGAGGTATGTAAATGGCGTCCACTTGTCAAAAAATCGCTTAATGGAAGATTGCAAGTTGTTTTTTATTTTATCTCGAGACTCGATTTCGAAGTCGTTTAACACCTTGATTTCAGGAAGTTTCAAGGGATATTCTCTTGGGAGATATATCTCGAATTGAAATACTATGTCTTCTGATTGCATCTTGCCCTTCATGTCAATTCTCAAGCTCGATGTAGAGTGATCGTATTGGATGT
>JAEOUI010000026.1 GCA_016839425.1 Promethearchaeota archaeon | reverse complement strand
GTAAATAAAACTATAAAGTTTTACAATTATGATTGAAGAGTTCCTTAAAACTGAAAAAGCCGCAATTGATGTTATATTAGAAGATTATTTCAAAGAAATGAGGAAAAGCGAAAACGACCTTCTAATAAAGGATTTCATCAAGCAATTAGAGAAATTTTCGATCAATCAAAAAGCTAAAAGAATTCATCCAATTTTGCTCATTGCGGCTTTTGGGGGGATTGTGAATCGCATGTACTTGGAAGATAATATCGATACCGTCAGGAGGGCATCCATTGCGGTTGAGCTTTTACACGAGGGACATCTCATACATGACGATCTTATCGATAACGACTTGACTCGAAGAGGAGCCCCAACATTTCATATTCAATTAAAAAAGGACATTGAAAAGGTATATAAAAATCAAAACATCGTGAGATCCGAAGAAAAAAAGGAGTTATATGGGAGGGATTTAAGTATTTTAGGCGGTACTCTTGGATATCTCCTTGGATTGGATGTTCTTAAAGCCTCAAAATTTCCAGATAGTATCAAATTACTTGCAATCAACGAGTATTCAGAAGCATTAAATTATTTGATTAGAGGACAAATTATCGAGGAATACATGGAAGATCACAATATTACACTGTCGATGGAGCAATATCTAAATATTGCCGAGCTTCAAAAAGCAAGAATCTTTGAGAAAGCCTCAAAAATTGGAGCATTACTTGCAAGAGGGAATATACATTATCAGATTCAACCTTTATCCGATGCAATGCTCAAAATTGGGCAAGCTTATGCTATTAGGGACGATATTTTAGATTTAGAAGAAGATATTCAGCAACAAAAGAAAAAATTTATATACATCATTGCGATTCAAAATACAGACGAAGAACAATCAAACAGATTACAAGAAGTTTTTTCTAAAACTGAAAAACTAAAGAGCGACGATATAAAGCAAGTAAAAGAAATATTTAAAGACACAAACGCTTTTACAATCGCTAACCATTTTTCTAAAAATCTAACTGAACAAGCTAAAAAAGACTTGAAAGAAATATATCCAGATCTTAATAAGGAACAAAAAACTTTTTTTGAAGAATTTACAGAATACATCTACACGAGAGAAGTATAATTAAAAGAACAATGATTAAACTCTTAGTTTTATTAAAAAAAAACGCTTTTTAGATTACATGAGCAGGAAATTTCGAAGCTTTTAACATTAGATTTGTTAATGTTTTAAAAACTTCAAGAACATTATAATTTTCTAAGGAAGAAGTTCGATAAAATCCCGCAATTTCGTGTTCTTTAATAAATTCTTGAATAATTTCCTCACTAACATGTTCTCCTTCGGGCGTTTTTTGTAGTAGATCACTTTTACTAGCCACGAGTAGTATCGGAACATTGGGATCTACGGAATTTTGTTTAACTTGATCGTACCAATATTCTAGTTGTTGGAATGATAAAAAACTAATAGAATCGAAAACGAGTAATGCCCCACTGGCACCATCAATAAATTTCTTTATCAACGGTTTGAATTTTTCTTGACCACTCATGTCAAAAATTGAATTAGCGACATATTTTTCTTGTTCGGTATGGTTTTGGGTATCGTCTTTTTGAATCCTTAAATATGTGCTGTGAAAGTTTATCCCAATGGTCATTTCAGTGTTCATATTAAAAGAATTAAAACAATATCGATTAAACAAGCAAGTCTTTCCCACACCGCCCGCACCGACGATCACAATTTTAAATGCATATTCAACATCTTTCTGAGCGGCCCACATAAATCTCGAGTGTGAATATATTTAGAATATATTAAAATATATTTGAATGAATTGTGCTTAATTAAAAAAAATGTCTTTTTTCGTACACTTCAAAAAACCTTATATTTTAATTATGGGAGTAAAAAATTATTAAGTTGTGAAAAAGAACTTGAATAATAAAAAATTTTTGAACGAAAAACAAAATCTTTCCAAAGGATTTGTTCTTATGGAATAAAAACAAAAAATCTAAATTTTTGAATTCATAATTCTCATTTACAGGATAATACTTTTAATTACAAAATTGATTTAAATGAATTCGTCATTACCTCCTTCCGTGATATTGATAAGACCACCTGTCGAAGCATATTCAGTACTTATAGCCGTTACTGGGGGATGCTCGTGGAATAAATGTAGGTTTTGCGCCACTTATAAAGGAATGAATGGTGAAAAACCACAAGATTATGCAATTCGACCGTTAGAAGATGTTTATCGAGACATTGATAGTTTTGCGGCACATAATTATCATGGATATCCAGTTTTTTTAGCAGGAGGAAATCCAACATCAGCCCCTACGGATTATTTAGTTAAGATAATCGCTCGAGTTCGGGAGAAATTGAAAAATGTTCCAAGAATAAGTTGTTATTGTAAAGCATTGGATGTTTTAAAGAAAACTGACGACGAGCTGAAATCTTTAGCTGATGCAGGCCTCGATATAGTATATATGGGCTTGGAAAGTGGATCCAGTAAGATATTACGAATAATGAAAAAAGGAACAAATGCGGAATCGTTTATAAAAGCTGGGAAAAAAGTATTGAATGCAGGTATTAAATTAAGCATGTATGTGTTGCTTGGATTGGGAAGTTACGAATTATCTGAAGAACATGTGAAAGAAACTGCTCGAGTGTTAACTGAGATTAATCCAACGATTTTTAGATTTAGAACACTAAATATCTTGCCTAATACACCTCTTTGTGAGGATTGGGAGGCAGGAAGGTTTGAACTACTAAAGCCCGTCGATTGTATTCGAGAAGAAAGAGAGATTATCGCAAATTTAGGCCCAAATGTTACTTCTCAAGTTTTTAACGATCATGTAAGCAATTTCTGTTCGATCGAATCATTAAATATTCAAAAAGATCGAAAAATGTTCCTCAAAACTTTAGATACTTATATCAACGATTCGAGAATACAGAATTTACCCCGCGAAAATCGTGTAAGCTTATGAAACCCTTAATATGGATCAACAAAACTTTAAAATTTGAATTATCTTTATTATTAAAAACTATAAAATTAACTGAACAACATTTAACAGGAAAAAAAAATGACAGACTATTTCCGCAAAAAAGTCCATTCTGACGAAATTGTAGCCACTTTTGATGATGTGCTTATCATACCAGGGTATACGAATTTTGATATTGATAAAATTGATGTAAGTTCAAAATTAGGGAAATATGAATTTCATGTACCCATAATCAGTTCGGCAATGGATACGGTAACGGCCGAAGAAATGGCAATTAAAATGGCTTTATTAGGTGGCTTAGGTGTGCTCCATAGGAATTGCAGCCTAAAAAAACAGTTAGAAATGGTTAGAAAAGTGAAAAGGGCAAGATCGTTTGTCATTGATGATGTGGCAACAATCAAGGTCGACGCAAAGCTTGTTGAAGCGAAAATGAGAATGGAAAAGGACGGTATCAGCGGAATCATGGTAATAAACGACGATAATAAGGTATGTGGTATTTTTACAAAAAGAGATTTTCCATATAAAGAAGAGGTTATGAGCGCGGGAGATGTTAAGGACTTTATGACGAGAGATGTTGTTTCAATCCATCCTGGCGCATCAAGAGAAGAAGCCCTCGAAATGTTATATCAACACAGAATAGAAAAACTTCCGATAATTGAAAATGGCTACCTTAAGGGGTTAATAACAACTAAGGACCTAAAACCCGAATTTCCTTTGGCTTCAAAGGACGAAGAAGGAAGACTTTTGTGTGCTTTGGCTATAAGTCCAAAATTTCCTGAAAATATTTCTTCGTTAAAACTACTTAAAGAGATCGATCATTATACAGATATATTTTTTATTGATGTAGCAGCGTTTTACAAGGATGTGGATATCAAAGGTGCAGAAAGGCTAATGGAATCTTTAGAATCAGATTTTGTCCTTGGAAACATTGGAACCTACGAAGCTGCGGAATTCATATTGACGAAATGCGATTTTTCCGAGCAGTTTATTGGTCTCAAGGTCGGTATGGGAAGTGGATCAATTTGCTCGACATCAATTCAAACGGGAGTAGGAGCACCAACATTATACGCAACGGCACAAGTTGCCGATGCTATTGCAGATTATAATCCTAAAATTGGATTGATTGCAGATGGTGGCTTTAAGAATCCAGGCGACTTGCCTAAAGCAGTTGCTGTAGGTGCGGATTTAATCATGTCGGGTCATTTCTTTGCGGGGTGCGAAGAATCCCCCGGTTATGTTGACACCATTCAGGGCCGTAAAGTAAAAGTCTATCGAGGAATGGGTTCAAAAGAGGCAAGAACTTCTGAATTTATTCTCGATCGGTATATTGAAGGTGAAAGTTCAAAGACTCTTCCTGAAGGCGTGAGCGATTACGTTCCTTTTGTTGGTTCGGTTTCAGGGGTACTTTCAACTTTAAAAGAAGGATTAAGAAACGGCATGATTTATGCAGGTGCTAATAACATTTCAAAAATGAAAAAAGCGAAAGTTGGTATTGTTTCAAACGCAGGTCAAATAGAACAACGACCGCACGACCTCATGGGTAGGTATTAGATAGTAGACTTTACATTCCTCAATTATTAAATCCTCATTAATAAAGTATATCAAAATCCGCTCATAATTAATTTTGTACCAATTTAAAAACAATTAATTTAGATCGAAAATGAAAAAAATCGAAAGAATTTTAGTATCCGTCTACGACAAAACGGGAGTTCTAGATTTCGTTAGAGCAATAGCGCAAGAATATAAAGTGGAAATTTTATCTACGGGAGGAACTGCCAAATTATTAGAAAAGAACGATGTTAAGGTGACCAAGATTTCTGATTATACGGAATCACCCGAGATGTTTGATGGACGAGTAAAAACCTTGCACCCTAAAGTGGAGGGAGGAATATTATATCGCAGGAGCTTGCAAAAAGATATTGAGGATGCTGAAAAATACGATGTCCCCCCGATTGACATGGTTGTATGCAACTTATATCAATTTAAGGAAGCTATTGAAAAACCAGGAATAACTTTAGAGGAGGCTTTAGAAATGATCGATATTGGAGGACCCACCATGATACGCGCTGCCGCTAAGAATTTTCCTGATGTTATCGTTGTTCCGGGTCCAGAATACTATGAAGAAATTCTTGAAGAAATGAGAAAAAATAAAGGTGCAATAACCGAAAAAACTCGTGCAATGCTTGCTCAACAAGTATTTGCCATAATGGCAGATTATAATTTAGCTATTGCTAATTTTTTACAACAATATTACAATCCAGGACTAAAAATGGGGGATCAGATTATCAAAGTATTTCAAAAAGTACAGGATTGTCGTTATGGGGAAAATTGGGATCAACAAGCTGCTTATTATAGGGATATTTCTGCAAAGTATGGACTTCACAACATGAAACAATTAGGAGGAAAAGAAATTTCCTTTAATAATTATCTCGACATAGACTCTTGCATACAAATGTTATTAGATTTTGGTAATGAGTATTATGTTACTGCGATTTTAAAACACACTTCACCAAATGGATTAGCGCTTGATAAAAAAAACCAACTAAATTCCGTGAAAAAGGCGTTTAGCTGCGATCCTCTGTCTGCTTTTGGGGGCATCTGGGGCGTAAATAAAGAACTAACAGAAGAAGTTGCAGATTTCATAGTTAATAAAGAAAAGATTTTTGTTGAGGTCATCATGGCACCATCTTTTGAGGAAGGCGCTTTAAAAATACTTCAGACCAAGGGAAACCTGCGAATTTTAGAATTTGGAGATCTTTTAGATAAAAGAGAAGAAATTTATAAGAATCTCGAGATTAGATCTACTTTAGGAGGAGCCGTTGTCCAAGAATACGACAGTAAACCTATTATTAAAGAATGGAGTGTCGTAAGCAAGCGACAAGTTTCTGATATAGAAAAAGAAGCCTTAATTTTTGCCTACAGAGTATCAAAATGGGCAAAATCCAATTCTGCATGTTTTGTTCAAACTTATGAAGATGGATATTATACGATTGGAATCGGAGCGGGACAACAGAGCAGAGTGCATGTTGTTAATCTTGCGGCTCAAAAAGCTATCGAATTTGGGCACAAAGAAGAACTTAAAAATTCAGTAATGGGAACAGACTCCTTTTTTCCCTTTCCAGACGGTTTAGAAGCAGCGGTAAATTACGGCGCAAAGGCAATTCTAAATCCAGGCGGTTCCGTTAAGGACGACTTAGTCATTCAAAAGGCTAACGAATTGGGATGTGCATTAGTGTTTTGCGGTAAGCGAGTGTTTCGCCATTAATGCTTGTCATTCATTCTTGAGAGCCATAATACTCCTTTAATTTTTATTATTTTTTGTAGAAAATAAATCGTTTTTGTACAAACTTTTTCTTTTCAATAGTCGCTTTTCATTGATATCCTTTTCCTAGTATGGTTTCTTGAATATAAAGGGAGTTTTCAAGGATATTTGGTTAATATTTTTAATGGATCGTTCAAACTGATAAATATGATGTAAAATAAAAAAAATTTATATAGAACAAAGACATATCTTATATTACTTCACAAGAACTAAACAAAAATTGTTATAATCTTCTGAGGATATTATTTTACATCATGATTTAATTTGGAGAATGACTTAAAATCATGGATTTTTTTTTAAAGAATTTAAAAGAGACGCTCGACGCAATAAACAAATGTATTGAGAAAGATGTTTATGTCATCAATACAAAAAGGATACGAAGATGCAATAATGTGAAATCAAGCGATCGGTCAAAAATTAATTTTATCTGGAGATCCCTGAAGTTCCTCGAAGAAGAAGGATCTATTCTTGAAAAAAATGGAATGAACAATCCAAAAACTTATAAGATTAAGAAAAAAGAACCCGTAAATATTAACTCTTTTATATCCAAAGTAGAGAAAAAAAGATGAGCTAATTTTTTAAAATAATTTAAAAAAAAGTTTTGATATTCATCTCTTTTCAATAATAATACAAATTAAAAAATCAATACCGTATTTCCTTTAAAATAGAAAGGTTGGCTTATTAAGATCATTATAAACTCAAATATAAAAAAAGCACAATATTTATGTTTAAAACGTGATTTAACATGGCAAAGGTAGTAGAAATGAACAACGACGGCTTTGTTGAAGGGGAAGAATACTATTGTCCAGAGTGTAAAAGAAACCATACTAAAGGTAAAATCTATAAAGAACATCTAAAATACATTTTAAATGGGGGAGCTAGCGAAGACGATGAAGTTACTGCAGATTTCGATGATCTTGACGAGGAATACGATGAATTAGAAAATAGATCTGATGACGATTTTGAAGACGAAAACTATCAAGAGAACGAGCAAGAAGACGATGGCGATGATATTAATGAAGAAAATGTTAGCGAATCAATTCTTAACGATAGAGATTCTTGCATCAACGATGTAAAGAGCCTTCCTGGAGTAGGAGAAGCAACGCTTACAAAATTGATAAAATCCGGTTTTGACAGCTTAGAAGCCATAGCTTATACACCTCCAAGCATCATCATTAACGAGAGCGGTCTCGGAGAAAAAACAACTGCAAAACTTATCAAAGCTTCAATGGAAAAATTAAAGATTGGTTTCAAATCTGCTGAAGATGTTTGGGAGCATAGAAAGAACATTGCTCGAATTACGACCGGAAGCCCAGAATTGGATGAGGTTTTAGGAGGAGGTGCGGAAACTGGCAGCATTATTGAGTTTTTTGGGGAGTTTCGAACGGGTAAAACTCAAATCATGCACCAATTATGCGTTAATGTTCAACTTCCAAGAGAGCTTGGAGGCTTGGAGGGAAACGCATTATACATTGATACAGAAGGTACTTTTAGGCCTGAAAGGATCATTCAAATGGCTGAAGCACTCGATTTAGACGCAAAAAATGTACTTAAAAATATCATCTTTGGTCGTGCTTATAACTCTGATCATCAAATAATACTTGTAAAAGAAGCAGCTAATTTAATTAAAGAAAGAAACATCAAATTAATCATTGTTGACTCTTTGATTGGTCATTTTAGAAGCGAATATATTGGTCGGGGAACACTTGCAAATAGGCAGCAAACAATCAATCAACACATACACGACCTATTGAGATTGGCGGACATTCACTCGGATCTTGCAATAATTGTTACTAACCAAGTTCAAGCAAAGCCGGATGTATTTTATGGTAATCCCTTACAAGCAGCAGGTGGTAATGTTGTTGCACACGGTTCAACAATTCGAATTTATCTTAGAAAAGGTAAAGGCGTGCAAAGGGTTGCAAAAATTGTTGATGCCCCTAACCTACCAGAAGGAGAAGCAGTTTTTAGCATTACCGAAGAAGGCATCAAAGAAGGTTAAATTCCTAAACACTCAAATTTTATTCGATATTTTCATCTTCTAATATTCTATTTTAATTATTAGAAATCAACCCTATAACCAAAATAATTTTATTTCTTCATATCCTATTTTTTATTTAATCTTCAATATTAAATCTTGGTGAAAAATTATTGACTATTCGAATAGAACTAGAATATTATCCAAAATCCAGCGATAGTGTTATAAACGATTCGTTACAAAGGATCAAAGTGAATAAACATAAATGGGACGCTCCTTTTTTTGTAGATACATCATCCTTCATAGAAATATCAGAAATTATAAACCAAACATCAGAATTCACATCTGAATCTACGAAAAATGTAATAATATTGGGAACGGGAGGTTCCATACAAACTTTATTAGCACTTAAACACTTGTCTAAAAAGAGAATATTTCCAATTTCAAGTTCTCGTCCAACAGAACTAAAAAATTGTCTTGAGAATACTAATCCAAACAATTCGGTCGTTATTCCCATATCCCGAGGAGGAGAAACATTAGATGTAAATTCTACAATAGAATTATTTTCTCGACGGGATTATAAAATTTTAGGATTATCTACAAAAGGAACAATGTACCAAATTTTAAAGAAGTTAGGTAGTCCAATAATGGATGTTCCTGATCTATCTGGACGATTTGCAGGATCGATTTCTAATGTTGGAATCGTGCCCGCCCATATTGCGGGTATAAACATTGATAATTTCTTGGATGGTTTGAAAGAGGGCTATGAATACTACATGAACGACGATATGAATCTTGCCTTGGAATTTGCTATCTTTCTACACGAGACATATAAGCGGAATTACAAGATTGCTTTTTCAATGCCATATTGCAAAAAGCTTGAAGGAACAGTTGGATTATTCGTTCAAGAATTATCCGAAAGTACGGGAAAGGATAATAAGGGAATGATGGGTGCAATGCAAGCAGCACCACTTTGTCAACATTCAGTATTAGAATATCTTTTAGGCGGATTTAAGGGAACCGTCGTACCGGTAATTTGGACCCTTGATAGTGAGTTAAACGATATAAATTTAGAATCTTCTATTGATTATATCAACGGTCAAACGGCCCATACAATAATTAATTATCAAGCCGACGCAACATTTCAAGCCCTGATTGAACAAGGCGTTCCTTCAGCTAAGATTAGCCTTGCAACTTCCGCGGAACACAGTATCGGTCACCTTATTGCGTTCGTTCAATCTACTGTATATTATTTATGCTTATTACTCGAGGTAAATTGGGCAGATAATCCTAAAGTTATCATTGGTAAAAAAATATGTAACGAAGCCCTTGAACAAAGATTAGACGCTTCTAAAAGAAGAGAAATAAGAGCTAAAATAGCTGATCAGAAGTATAAATTTTTCTAATTTTTTATTAATAATGGCTATTTTACTTATAAGATAATATCGTTAAATATTTTTAAGAGCAATTATTAGGAACAAGAACTTTCAATTTTAGATATACATATTTACTTTTGATCATTTACTTTAAGTAGTTAGATTATTATTTTGAGAAAGATTTATCATGAAAAATAACTTAAAATTTACTGGAATTCTCTTAAGTTGCCTTATTATTGGGTTTTTCTTATTACCTTCTGTTCAGGCAACAATGGAATTAAATTCTGAAATTTCAATACCAGCCTCTTCAGGAGATACAATTACATATAATATAACTAAATCAACAAATCCTGCAAACATCGGACAGAAACTTGTAATTACTTTTGGAAATATAATAAATCAATCAGATGTTTCATATTTTACTGCTAAAATAGAAATTATCAATCGTACTTCAGATGAAATATTATCAACCATAGCAAATTCTAGTTCACAGATATTAGGATATAACGAGAGTTCAAAAGAGATATTCATCTCAAATAACACCAATATAAATTTTTATGGTATATTTGGAATAATCCCCATTAATATTGATCTTTCGGATGTGGGTGAAAAATACATTGCGATCGGATTTGAAGATTATTTTGTTGATGAAACTACCTTAATCGTTTCCCAAGAACAAATATATGCGGCAGCCAGAAATGTAATTACGCTTGTAATGGAAAGGGATTTAAGGGGATTTGTAACTAACACAACTCTTAGTAGTAGCCTTTATGGCATTTCATGGTCAATGGTCTTCGAGTCTACAACAATTAATTATGGAGAGGAGCGTTTCGTTCCTGGATATGGCTTATTTCTTACAATTTCTATATTAGGAAGTATTTCGATAATCCTTATTATCAGGAGAATAAATCAAAATAAAATTTAATTTTTTTTTTATCTATTATTTACAAAGGCATTATAGAGGACATTTATAGCTTTTTTGCAATCCTTCCGCTCGATTATTATTGTTATGTTCAACTCTGAAGAACCTTGAGCAATTGCCATTACATTAATGTTGTTATCTCCAAGCGTGGAAAAGATCCTTCCCGCAACTCCTGGAGTGTGGAGCATGCCAGCACCTATTACCGCAATGAGTGATATTTCGTGATCGATCTTAATGTTAAACCATTGCTTCCCAAATAAGGAGGAATTTCTCAGCAAAAAACTCACTTTCATAGCGTCTTCATAGTCAATACCAAAAGTTATGTTGTTTTCAGAAGAACTTTGGGAAATGAAAATGATATTAACATTATTATCGCCTAATAGAGAGAATAATTTGGAAACCGTTCCAGGTAGCGACACCATCGTGCCACTCGCTATAGTTACCATTGATATTTTCTGTATTGAAGTAAGTGCTTTTATGATCTTATCGTCTTTTATAATTTCCTTTGTAATAGTTGTGAATTCCTCTGATTCTGGATTTTCAAAAGGCCGTATTTCCGAAGGTATTTCCCGTTTTTCGTTTACATCCAAGCAAACCGGATGGAGCACTTTAGATCCAAAAAAGGCTAATTCTTTAGCTTCGAGATAACTTATGTTTTTCAATAAAGCTGTTTTATCTGCTATTCGAGGATCGGCGTTTAAAAACCCATTCACATCCTTCCAATAGATCACTTTACAATCATATGTTGGTTGGAAACAATAGGCCATAATGGCAGCAGTTAAATCAGTTCCACCTCGCCCTAAAGTGGTAATTTTTTTATCTTTAGTAGAGCCGTAGAAACCCGTGACGCAAACAATTATGTTTTCTTCTGATTCTAATATGGGTCCAACACGGTCAAGAACTAAAATTTCAGTTTCTTCCAATATGGGCAATGCACGTCCAAAATTGTCGTCAGTACGAATTATTTCGTCAGTTGATACGAATTCCGATTTATATCCAATAGAATTGAGATATTGAGTTACGATAAAAGTACTCAGTTTTTCTCCATAAGATACGATAATATCCTGAATGTCTTCGCTTGGTCGGATCAATCCGATAACTCTACCTAATTGAGTTAATTCTTCCATATTACTCTGAAGAAAATCGATTGCGTACTTATATTCGGGTTTGTTTTCATCGATAATTTCTTTAATAACTCCTAGGTGAGTGATGAATAAATCCTCTAAAAGGTCTTCGCATTCTGGTTGTTCATCACAAGATCTCTTATAAAAATTTATTAATTTATCCGTGATTCCCTTTATTGCGGAAGCTACGATAATGATCTTGTTTTTCTGATTGTAGAGATTTATATTATGCGTAGTTTGCTCGAAAGATTTAGAATCTTGTAAGCAAGATCCACCAAATTTCATTACTACTAGTTTTTTTTTTGTACCCGACATTCATAAGTCACTTATATAAATAATGATATGATTACGAAAATAAAGCACCCTAAATAGATTTTATGGGTTTATTTCTTTCTAAATTTTATTCAAAAGAAGGTTTTAGGTACGATAATAACAAGAATATTATGAGAAAAGATAAAATTAAAAGATTTATTGTAAAGCTTTGATTTGCTCAGATACTTTTCTCATTTCAATAAAATCGGTATCCATTCGGGCGTCTACATCCAAACATACAGCTACAATCAACTCTTTTCCCGCCTCCATTACGGCAAAATTGCCTTCATCACCCTGTAATATACAGACATCTAGAACACCGGATTTTAATTCTACTAAAACGCGCTCTGCGACGGATAGTATGGTGGCAGTCATCGCTGCGAGCTTGATGTCAGATATACCTTCTTCTAAGATGGCTTGAACGATAAGCCCCTCCATCGAAACAATTGCGGCCGATCGGACCCCGTCAATGTTGTCCCTGATATTTTGTAACAAGAATAATAGTTGCTCGTCAGACATGAAAGTGTCATGCTAAATAATTTTTAGTTATAAAAATATAATACACATTTATAAATTTAAAATTTAGTATATCGGTGGGTTTTGTCAATGTTGAAATGTAATTTTTCGATATTAGAGTTACAATCACTTCGAATTATTTATCCTAAAAGCATTTAGTAAAGTATAGCATTTGAGGTATACGATATCTAAAAATCTTCTATCCCTTCCTTTTTATATTGAAAGTAACTTAAATATTGCTTGAATTACATCTAAGAAGCGGATATTGGAATGCCTTCAACTCTAGAAAAAATTAGGATTTTGGGGAGAAACTCCAAATATGACATCTGTGCCAGCACGGCATCGAGTCGTTCAAAAAAATTTCCTAAACAATACGGAAATTCAAAGGATGGGATAGGTGCCACGGCTGCGGGGGGAATATGTCATAGTTATACTCCTGATGGAAGGTGCGTGAGCTTGTTTAAAACGTTATATTCTAATAAATGCATTTACAATTGTAAATATTGTTTTTCTCATAGTTGCAAGCAAAAAGTCAGCTTTACGCCAGAAGAATATGCACGCACATTCATGAAATTATATGCAATGAATGTTGTTGAAGGAATATTTATCTCCTCGGGAGTAACTAAAAGTGCTGATGCCGTGACGGAAGAAATGTTGGAAGCAGTGCGATTACTCAGATTTAAATATAACTTTCGAGGGTATATTCATTTCAAATGTCTACCAGGTTTATCCCAACACCTCCTCAAGGAAGCAATATCCATATCAGATCGCATTTCTGTAAATTCAGAGGCTTCAACAAAGGATTTTTTAGCAGAAATTGCAGAACAAAAAGATTTTAAAAACGACATTTTGACACGTCAACGATGGCTAAAATCCATGAGAATTAAGCACAACGAAGAAGCGTTGAAAACTATAAAAGATCTCAAACAAGAAAGAAAGGTTAACTTTCAAGAACGGATGTTAAAAGAACGGAGAGAAAATGGATATAAAAAGTTTCGGTGGGACGCAGCTCCAATTTTAAATAGCGGTCAAACTACCCAATTCGTTGTAGGAGCTGCAGAACAAGAGACGGACTGGGATCTTTTAAAAAGAATCGATTGGCAATATAAAACTGTAGATATGAGACGCGCCTATTTCTCTTCTTTTTCCCCCATATCTGGTACCCCATTTGAAAATAAGCACGCTGAATCTTTAGAAAGAGAACATCGATTGTATCAAGTTGATTGGTTATTGAGAATTTATCACTTCAAGCTTAAGGAAGTACAAGAAATCTTGAGCGAAGAAGGAAACCTACCTAAAGGAGACCCAAAAATTCATTTTGCTCGATAATATTTTAAAGAACATGAGAAAATTGATCCAAACAAGGCATCGTATTCTGATCTATTACGAGTACCAGGAATTGGACCAATTTCTGCCAAACGAATCATAAACTTGCGATCTCAAGGATTTCAATTAAAAAAAAGGGAGGATTTAAAATCTGTAGGTGTTGTCCTAAAGAGAGCAGATCCATTCTTAACCTTGGATGGAAAAGAACAAAAAACACTTACAGATTTTTTTAGAAATCAAACAACAAGAAGCTTATCAGAGGTAATTAAATGAATCCAAATCATGACACAAAGGATCCACTTGAAGTTCTTGGTAGAGCCAAGGGATATTCAAAAAAAGAGATTCGGAGATACTTACCTAGACACGCAGAATTTTCTCCTTCTTTATTGCGTCAATTAAAAACGCTTTCTGACTCAGAATTAAGGAATTCTGGTTCTATTTTAGCTAAAAAGATGATAAAGATGATGAGAGACATTTCAAAAGAAGCGTATAGGGCAAAACAATTCACGCGGACGGAAATAAACGATCATGGCGTGCTATTTGGATTAGTATCTCTGAAACATAATGTAATGGATCATGTGCTATATTATTTTCACGAAAGATGGCCTCAATGTGTTATATGCCTTTACAACGAACATACTAAAAAAACTTTTACTATAAATGAAGAAGGCAAGATAAGAGAATATATTATTCAACTTGATGAGATTGTTAAAGATATCAGCAAAGATCGTCCCAAATCACCATATTTTTGCGACATTCAATTCTCAGGCAAGGAGATATTCGAAGCATTATACAAGTCTCAAAACATCTCAGAACGCGAAAACACTCGTTATTTTAAAAGTATGATTCCCGAGTATTGTTTTAGACTCCCTGGAATGAAAAAGGGCGTGGAAAGGCGTTTTACGCCAGGTAATAAGAAGATTGACGAATATTTTTAGAAAATAAAGAAAATTGTCTATTTTTTATATTTTTCTCCCCCTTTAGATCCTTTTAATTGAGTAGCATCCATATTTTTTACATAATCAATAATATCAGGATCCGTTTCAACTGCGTTCTTATAAATTCTTGACAAGAAGAATGTCAACCAAGGGGAGGGTTTTTTCTTCTGCCCGAAAGAATAATTTTCAAAATAGCGATATATTGTTTTGGGGATAAATTGACCGTTTGAAGGAAATTCCAAGAGACTAACCGCAATTAATTCTCGAAAAGCTTGTGTCTTAATCAGTTTGGGGTAGTGTCGACACGAATCTAAAACTGAACCAATATCATACCAAAAAAATGGAGCTCGAGGTAGTCTAAAGTTTTTTCCGTGTCCAAACATATAAGGCTTTTCCTTTGCCCTATTAATCCAGCAATTCAATAGCGTATTTCCTGCCTCAATTAGATTTTTCGGTTGCATTTTTGTTGGTAAGATGTAATATCCCCTCAATGCGTCAAGCACGACCATAGGACAAACATCATTAACCCTACCGGGACCTCGACGTTTTTGATATAGCCACGGAACGCATTTCCATCCCACTCCTTGAGTCGTCCGGGTAAGAAGGTCGTTTAACCTCTTTAATCCTTTCTGTACTCGTTTGTCCTCCTTAAGACCTGCAAGTAATAAAACACTCACAATTATATTATGGTCACATAAAGCACTCGTCCACATAGGATATTTTTCCTTGGTCTCTTTATCGTAGGTTCTCGAGTAAGAAAGAAATTGTCCGGTTTCTTCGTCTTGGTGATTTAATATCTTATCAATGGCGTTCTTCATTCTCTCATCGTCTTCAGGTTTTACGCCCCAATCGAGAAGAAGCCACAACTGATTAGGGAGATAATCAGGCTTATCGTGTCCCGTAACGATATTTTTTTCCCAATCAGATAAGTGATTTAATAAATTGCGTACTAACTTATCTTTAAGCATTGCATCGCGTGCGACTATAACTTCGGGATGATCTAATGGAAATTCTAATAGGTCTACGAGCGCCTTGTATCGAGTATATGGTTCAAAAGATTCAACGAGAAATTTTCGAGGGTCGCTTGGGAGCAGAGAGGTCCATTCTTGATGCTGTTCCAATTTTTTCTTTATATCAATAGATAACATTGTTAACTGTTCAAGAGCGGTTTTATTTCATTTGGTCGAATAAATTTACAGAAGTATCGATTAAATCGCGGTTTGATTTACCATTTTTTATCATTGTTTCGATGTCCTTATCAACATCTGATTTTTTTCCTTCTTTAATCAATTTCAAGTTCTTTAGATTCCATTTTTTGTACCTTTGAGATATACCATTAAAAAATATTGGGGCGGGTGGCGTGAAAGGTATTTTAGAAGGTTCTGGCGTTGCAGTACACATTTTTTTTTTCAAATCAATGAATTTACAAGCACTACAATCAGCTATTTTTTTATCTCGAGCACAAGTATTAATAGCACAATCTTGTCTCCCATCGCAACCTGGACAAGGTACGAATTTCGTGAGTGCGTCTAATACTTCCATGAAGGCAGGAATATTTTCAACATTAAATTCTGGATTCGTTATTGATAAAATTCCCGTAAACATGGGATCTTTAAATACTTTTAAAAGATAGTTGGCATCGTCTTGAATCTTTGAAGTATTAGAATCGCATAAGTCGCAACTTAGTCCGCAAGTCGTTATTTTATAGTTTTTTACCATTTTTATTATTCTCTCCTTGTTTTAATTTACAATAACAAAAAATTTTATTTTCTACTTTATTCTAATCGAACGCAAAATTTATTTTTTTATCACCTTGATTATTAAAAAAACCGAAAGTTTTAATCATTGAAATGTCCTTTTTTTATATCGATAACGATCAAATCGGACAAGATAATATTTATGGATGATATTGATTTCCAAATTTTGAGAATCTTAGATAAGAATTGCAGGTTGTCGTATTCTGAGATTGCAAGGCATCTAAGCATATCCGTGAGAAGCATATCCCACCGCATAGACTTGATGAATCAAGAAGGCGTAATTGAAAGGTTTAAAGTTAATTTTAACTACAATAGATTAGGTCTGCGTCAACACATTGCATTTTTACTACCACCCCCTAATAAATCATCAGAAGAGTTCTTAAAGAGCTTACAAGGAATCCCAGAAATAGAAAGAGTATGGAAACAATTAGATGGAAGTTATACATTTACTCTTTTTAGCAAGGACGCTAAGCATCTTGAAGATATAAACACCAAGATCCTTAAAATCGGAGCAAGTTTAAAAGGAAGTTCGGAAGTTCGAATGCACTTACCTGCCGATATTCCTTTTTCAAAACTCGATTGGAATATTATTTTTGTAATATTAGATAATAGTAGGTTGTCAATAGGTGATATTGCATCAGAATTGGGTGTGAGTGAAAAGACAATAAGTCGTCGATTAAAAAGACTAGATAACATGCGACTCGTTCAATACACGCCCGTGATAAATTTCGAGGCAATAACTGAAATGTCCACGGGAATTGCATCCTTTGAAACTAATGGACCTTCAAAAGCTATTTACGAAAATATCAAGAAAGAGAAAAACATAAAATATTGGAGAATAGCAGGATCCGTTTCACCATCCATAGTATTATTTCTTTATGGGAAAAACATTTCAGAAATTAATCAAATGTTCGAAATTCTCGCTATTAGACCCGATATCAAAAATAGCAGGCTTTCTATCGTCGTGAAAAATCGTGAGAATTCTTCTCTTATTAAAGACCTTATTATAAAATTGCTTAATTAATTTTCATTCGTATTTCATCTTAAGGAGAAACAATTTTAGAGAGAAAAAATATAAAATAAAAAAAAAATTTTAAATTCTAAAAATTTTCAACTACTTTTCCGCCAGGAAGAATCTTATAAAAGTTCTTACCGTCTATCTCAACTTTTTCCATGCATAAGGCTTGAGTGAGAAAGCTCGCGTGGTATTGAAAAGTGTTTTCGTCGTTTAGCATTCCTTCTTTAATTAATCCATTCAACAGTTCGGTTTCCGAGATTTTACTTACGGTATTGACTCGTTTTAGCATCTCCTTACGAATGGGATTATTTACAGCTTTTAAATGTTGAGCGTGTCCTACTTTTTTTTGTTCAGTCATCATTATTCTTGATTAATTTTTCTAAGTTTCGTAAAAAAAACACTTCAAAAAAAATTAGAGGTTTTAAAAAATAAATCATACAAGGATTTCAATTATATCCTGCTAATATTTCATTCTTACTTTTTTATTTCTAATAATTTAGAGATATCAATCAAATTAAATGAGAAATTTGATAAATAAAATAAATAAAAATCCTTGCGAACATGGTAATGTTCGCTTCAAATCACGGTAACTTTTTTTCCTTGTAATGCCAAGTCCAGCTGCCTT
>JAEOUI010000233.1 GCA_016839425.1 Promethearchaeota archaeon | reverse complement strand
CTTAACATGATGTGCTGCTTTTAACCAATCATTTTGTTTTATATAGGAATTTGCTTCCTTAATCTTTTCAGAATTCATTCGTGCAATTATTTCCATTTCCGCTTTATAAAATTCATTTAAAATTTCCGTTCCTGTTTGAATGTATTCGTCTTGTTCTCTCTCAACGAATTTCTTGTTCTCTTCTTCTACTTTCAAACTAAATTTATTTAATTTTTTTTTCAATTCCAAGGATTCAAGCTTATTGATTAAGGCTCCTGCCATGCTAAATTCCAATTTATCGATTGCTAGCTTTATTAAGACTTCAAGTAAATTGTCAGATTGTGTTTTTTTAATTTTAAACGAATCCCAGATGTTCTCGATTTCGTCAAAAGTTCCCTTTGCAACTTCGAGCTTCTTTGAAGTAATGGCTCCTTCGAAGATTTTCGTAAGGACTTCTAATAATTTGGTTATAAATTTTTTTAAATGGTCAAATAAACTTTCCTTTTGAAATCTAAATATCGAGTAATATAATTGCTCTTTTGCATCTAAAAATCTTTCGTTTAAAATCAAAAAATCCGAAGCTGAAACGATCTTACTCGCAATATTTTCAAGTAAAGGAACTATATCTTGGTGTGGTATTCTTTCAAGGATTAAGAAGGCTTTTTCCACTCTGCAAGCAGATATCCATGCGTTTATAGCCAATTCAAATGCTGATTTAACAATTCTTTTATCATTTAACTCAATTGAAGCCCATTGACCTGCACTTTCATATTGAACAGCAGCATCTTCGTACTTATTTTTGTTAAAAAGCAAATTACCCTCCAATATCATCCTTTCGGCGTAATATTTCTTGAATGTATTGGATAATTTTGGATCTGTTGTTTCTAAAACATTACTGGCTTCCAGGAATAAGCTCATTTTGGTAAAAAGATATGCTGATTGTTCCGAGAAAATCCAATATTCTTGCTTATTATAGATTTCAGCAATATTAGCCAATTTCTTTATCGCTTGAGCAGCGTAAAAAAAATTTTTATTTGTAAAATAAAAATTCGCAAGTTGTAAATATATTGGATATCTCATCCAGGCGTTTTCAATGTTTAAAGGAGTATCACCCGTGATCATTGCTAAACAAAGGCATTGAAGCACTTGATGAAATTGATTGGGAAAAAGGTTCACAAAGGCTTCGAGATTCGGATAATTTACCCACACTTTTTCTAACAATTCGTTAGTAGAAATTGGGATTATTCCATCGGGATTGTAAAATAGGATAATCGTAGGAATATCGCGTTTTACAGAAAAAACTATTGGGAGAACGAGGTTGAATAATTCAGACTCTTCTTCGTTCAATGGGTCTAAAAAATAGACGATTCCATCAACGCTAGGGATGATGTCATCAAAATCCGCAGTTATAATATCGGTAATTGCATCAATCTCTAAATCGCAAATATTTTCTAGAACATTTAATTCTCTATACCATTCCTTATAAGGGCCTCTATTTTCGCCTTTATCGTTAAAAGCAGCTGTAAGATGCCTTATTGAGAACCGTGGATTTCCTAGCGCTAATATTTTAAAAACATATCTCATAATAAAACCCGATGTAGACCGCGCACTCTCTTAAAATATTTAGAAAATTTATAATTAAGAAATCATAAAATATTAAAAATTTATCTTATTAATCTAAATAATTGAAAATAAAGTTTTTATACTTTTTCTACTCTATTCCGATAAAGTAATAGCATCTATATTTTCGAGGTAAAAATATTGGATCATATGGACAGAAACTACGAGATTTTTAAGCAAGAATTAATAAATCTCATGGAAAATAGATTAGACTACGGAAATGTTCTTATCGAAAAAGAACTAACAGTTGGTGCTTTTGATTTCATTGCCAAACCAATTATTAAAACTTTTTATAGGTATTGGCAAAACAACGACGCAAAAGAAGGGACATTGGCACAGATTAATACTATTTTAGATTGTGGAAAAATTCTTGCCATAAATGGTACTAATTCTGAAGGCCGTTTTAACAAAGTTGTTGAAGAAAATTTTATTGAATACTTAAAAGGAGATCAAGTATACCGGCAATGTAGTAAGAAGCACAAGAATTTTCCAGCTCTTAAAGAAATCGTTAAGAATACTTTTATTTCGCAAATTAAAGAAGCAACAATTCTATTGAAAGTAAAAGAAGAAGTCGTAGATTACGGTGGTTTAGTACGAGCTGCCTTTAAAAATAAGGAAGAAGCATACGAAAATCTAGTAAAACAACTAGATTTTACCGATCAATGCCTTAAAATTGTCGAAAAGGATCTTTCAATCTTGAAATTGCCAACCGGAAGGAATATTTTAATGAAAACCCTACGAAAGGGTTTTGAACAAACTCGAATAGATTTTATCGATAATCTAAACAATATATACAAGTAAAAATGCATCAAGATAAAGCTGTTTTCCTATCAATTAAAAAAATATTAAAAATTTCTCTTATTCCAATATATAAGAAAAATATTTTATTTTTCTTATTAAACAATATTTAATATTTCAATGTATTCATTTATATGAGGTAATAACGCTGGAATATGTGGAACGAAATTTTCAGATATTAGAACAAACGATGATATCAATAATGGAAAACAGGTTGGAATTTGGAAACGAGCTTATTGAAACGGAATTAAACCTTGGTGCTTTAGATTTTATAGCAAAACCCTTAATCAAAGGATTTTATAATATCTGGAAGAATAACGACGCAAGAGTCGGGACCCTAATTCAAATAAAAACAACTTTGGAATGCGGAAAAAAGATTGTTATGGATGGTAATGCCTCAAAAGATAAATTGGAATCGTTAATCGAAAAAAATTTTTTTGAGTATCTAAAAGGAGATCAAGTTTATCGACAATGCAGTAAAAACCACGAGAACTATCCTATTTTAAAAGATCTCTCTAAAAAAATATTTAAAACTAGGATAAAAGAGGCTGTTATCTTGCTTCAAATTAAAAACGATGTCAATGACTATTACAGCTTAGTTCGGGCCGCATTCAAGACGAAGCAAGAAGCTTACAAAACCCTAATAAAACAAATTGATCTAACTGACGAATGTATAAAAATAGTCGAAGAAGATCCCGCCATTTTAAAATTACCTATAGGAAGAAATCTGTTGATGAAGACACTAAGAAAGGGATTTGACCAAACAAGAAGCGAGCTTGTTGATAATCTCGACAATATTTATCAATAATTCTAAAAACGCATTTTCAAGATTCTCAGTTTTCATTTTATTTCTTAAAGAAAAAGGTTTTTTTACAAACAAATTCTATGATATTTATATTTAAAAAAATCGTGGGCGCAATATGAATATGGAAATAAAAAATATGTCAACAGTAAAAAAGGAAAAGCGAGATATATATCGATTCATATTTTTGAATTTATTGATTAGTTTTTTCATAATAATGATTTATTTTTACTTATCGGAAATGTTTGGTTCTATATCAACCTTTTTTCGTTATAGTCCCTCTTTTTCAATTAATATTATAATTTCGATGCTTGTATTTGCGTTTTTAGCGGTTCTCGCAGGGGGATTACATGGATTTGTTGGTGGTTTTTTTGGTGAATTATTAGTTCAAGTAGCCTTTTATAGTACTATTGATTTGACTTGGTGTTTTATTATAGCGATCTTGGGTTTGATATGTGGAATCTATCGTTATAAACTAGAGCGGTCAAAAAAGCTTAAAACTTTATTTTACATATTTCTCTGCTTGTTTATGGCTATTATAATAACAACCGTATTGCTGATTGCTTTTACTGCGTTAAAATTTTTAACCACAATAAGTCCATATTCTTTATTAATCAATTTCGGTTTTAAATATTTTATAAATTCGCTCGTTTCTATTTTAATTTTTGTACCAATATTTTTAGTTGCTTATGATAGAGGTTTTTCAAATAAAGAAAGGAACATAATCAAAGAATTTTTTACCCATCACGCAAATACAGAGGAAGGTCTCAAACATGCCTTTTATTTTAAATTTGGAAGAACTAAAATCTTTTTTTGTTCTCGATGTTCTGGTGTTATTTTAGGTATTATCTTTTCCTCTTTTTTCTTCCATTTAATGGATCTTATTTATCATTTTGAAATTTCTCCTGAATTTGCCTTAATCTTGTGTTCATTAACTCCCATTCCCGTTTTTATTGATTGGGGAACGCAAAAACTGATGTTCAGGACGAGTAATACGAAATATAGATTATTAACCGGTACAATTTTGGGATTTTCAATGTTTACTATCACATACACTAGAGCGTATCTTATATTTCTTTTAGTGATTGTTACAATATATTTTGTAATTCTATTTGGATTATTTTATTTCGGACAAAAAAAAGCCTTTAGAATATTCAATCAAGAATTCGAAAAGGGTATTATAGACGATGAAGAAAACAAAACCCCTGAAAAAATTGGGCGTCTATTTCAACCATGACAAATATTATTTTCATTCACGGTCTCGAAAGTTCGGGAAAAGGATTTAAGGCAACCTACTTAAGAAATATCTTTCCTGGAATTATAACTCCAGATTTTCCCGGTAGCCTCCAAGAGAGATTAGAAAAATTAAATAAAATCCTTGAGTCTTGCGAGGATTGGACAGTGATAGGTTCAAGCTTTGGAGGCTTAATGGGTGCTTTGTATGCTTTAAAAAATCCTAAAAAAATTTCATTACTAATTCTTCTTGCTCCCTTGTTGATTCACCCTCAATTAAATTCTTTTAAAGGATCCATTGACATTCCAGTTATAGTCTTTCATGGAATAAACGATGATGTGGTTCCACTCCCTTCTACTAAAGCGAGAGCAATAGAAATTTTTACTAATTTAAATTACATCGAAGTTGAGGATGACCATTTTCTTCGACCAACAACAGAGAAAATCTCTTGGAAGGATTTAGTTTCTCGTTCGATATAATCTTGAATTTTCTCAAAAATATTGGACTACAAATTTTTTAAATTTAGAGGAGAATATCAATTACTTAAGATTAATAATAAAGCAAATCATTCTAGTAACTAATAAGTGGTAATAAAAATGACTAAAGAAAAATACGCTTGTTGGGAATGTGGTTTCGTTTTTCCTGTCGAATTAGGAGAAATGATCGAAAATAAAATTCAAGTATTTTGCGAAAAATGCGGAACCGCGTTTACAATAAATGGAGTTGTTTTTAAACCTTATACAGAAGCGATAGAAGAGAAATTACCGGTAGAAAAACCTTCGAAATCATCACCACAAATAAAACCTTTTTATGGAACCTATCGTAGAGGTTCTCAAAAAAGTTTGAATAATATGAGTAAAATCATCAAGGGTGTAGATAATATAGTTCTTCCCTTTATGGTTTTCATGCCAATAATAATGATAGCTATGAGTGCGTTCGAGGTGGCGGGGTATTTCTTAAACCTTAACGCTCAAATTAATATTTTTGTTTTTATTAGCAACGCAATATTTGCATTTGCGAGCTTCTTTCTTATCTATTATTATAAAAAACACATTTCACCAAAAATAAAAAGCGGAAAATACGAAGAGATAACCGCTGATGCATTATGCATTGGAATTCTTGGATGTATTTATTTTGGATTGGGTGCTCCATTGGTAGTGGAAGGTGCATTCGTTTTACTCCACAATCTTGTAAAAAGAAAGAACTTTCCGCATAATTTGAAAGATTCCCTAAACCGTCTTTCAGTCAAGGCAGGTTTAATTATCATAATTATTGCGTTTGGATTTTTAATCCGTCAACTTTATTTGATCTCGTTTACAAACGGTCTTACAATATTTGCTATAGATTCTTCTGGTGAGAATCTATATACAACTTTCGAAGTCCCCTTAGATTATCTCATTAGTCTTTTGGTCTTCTTTTGCATTGCAATCGTGTGTTTCATCATAGATTCCGGCTATAGAAAATCCATTAAAAATATGGAAAAGATTGAATTTGGAGCATTTGTCCGTACATTTATACTCGGTATATTGGCTACAATGTTCTTTGCGGCGGGAATCTTCATACTTCTAAAAGGCGTTTTGATGCTATTAATGATAATGTTCCGACCTAAGAAGGTTGTTGATGAGCATAAAATTACTCAAGAAGAAAAAGCACCAATACCCGTTGAAAAAACCATAGGAGAAGTTATTGATCATCACCCCATGAAAGCTGCAGAAGAAAAAGATGTGCCAATTCAAAAAGAACAAGAAGTATTTAACTTGACCAAGCGACAGAAGAAAGAAATAAAAGAACATGTCGATAAAAGTAAAAAACTTAAGAAAGAATTAGAAAAAGAACCGACCCCAGATAAAAAATACGAATTAAAAATCCACGAATCTTTATTACCCGTATCGGACGATAAAGATAAAGAACTCGTCAAGCAATACTTCTCAAAGATATTTGCAGTATTATCCAAGGAAACAAAAGAACAAATAAACAAGCTAAAGATTTC
The DNA here is from genome assembly GCA_016839425.1 of Promethearchaeota archaeon. The sequence goes on along the minus strand of JAEOUI010000233.1, from coordinate 4,138 downwards.
AAAAAAAGAGAAAAGGGAGCTTTTAGAAGAATTGGCTTTCTTAACACAGGAAGAACAACTAAAATACCTTGATACCATAATTTCTGCTTATCAAGAAATTCCAAAGAAACTCACGGATCGAATACGAAAATTACCAAATATTAAAACGACACACTTCGATAAGATAGTCGATCAACTTAAATACCTCGATTACGAGGAACAACTCAAGTTTGTTCAATATCTGGAGGAAAACGCTTAGAGGGACTTGAAAAATGTCGTTAGAGAGAAGAAGGGATACAAAGGAACCAAATAAGGAAGAATCTCTAGAAAAAAGCTCCTTTAGGCGAGAAGATTTTACTCCATTGGGAAATAAAGTATTAGTTCAAGAAGAAATGACTTTAGAATACGAGGAAATGGATGTTGTTGAAGAACTAAGCGAAATTGAGTTAGATATTCTTGATATAGCAAAGGAAGTTTTAAAGTTAAAAAGATACGATATTGATTTTGAAATAGAAGCTGATCGGGATAAAATCCAAAAATACCCAATAATCGAGAAATTATACGCCCAGTGCATCGGAAAGTTGTCCTATAAGAAAGGATATAGCAAGGAAGACATTTTCCTGACAATTAGACAACTCGAAGAAAAGAATTGGATAGTAACAAACGAGCGCAGGACAAAATTGGAGATCTTAACAAACGAAAAACTTTGCAATATTTTAGACTTCATAAAAGATAATCCGGGAATACATGCCCGAGACGATAGAATCGAAAAGGATCTTGATATAACGAGGACTCCTTTCCTGAAGCACGTAATGACATTAGAAAGGTTTAAGCTCATAAGATCAAGCAAAATTGGCAAAAGTCTCCATTATTTTCCAGTTGATATTCCAAATGATTTTGACGATCTAAAGGCAATTTTCTCAAATCCATTAATTCCGCAAATTATTGAAGAAATTTTCAAGGACGACTCCGTTTCGATTTCGCAAATGGGTGAAAATCTTGATATATATTCAGGAACAATACAATATCACCTCAAAAAACTGATGGATCTTGATTTAATTAAGATTACTAAAAATAAAACAACGGAAAATAAGGTTTATATAGTTAATTTTGAGTTATTGAAAAAATACAACGCAATATTTAAAGAACCTGACTTTTCCAAGCTATTACAAGGTTTATAATTTTTTTATTTAATTATTCCATTCAATTATTTACTCGTGTTTTCTCAATATTATTATTTAGATTTAGGAATAATTTTCTTCTATAAAACAAAATCACGCTTTCGTCCCACTAACAAAATAAAATGTATTTAATTTCGTCTTGTATTGATAATCCGCAAGAATCTTCATGTGTGTAAGGTCTCTTAGTACTTTCCAAGGTGTTCTACTAAAATCTTGACCAAATTTCTTAGAACTTTTTTCAAATAACAAGTTAAAAATTCGATGACTTGATCTCCTAGGCTCTATCTTCTTCAAATCTCCTATGACAATTTTTCCACGACTTTGGAGAATTTCAGAAGAAAACTGAATAACTCTTTCATATTTAGGAATTACATGAGCAACGAGAACCATTAGAATTTTAGTTATTTTTGCATTTTTCAAGAAGTCAAATTCATCATCGTTTAAATTAGAGAAATCTGCTTGGATTAAACGAATATTTTTCCATTTATGTGATTTAACCTTTTTACGAGCAATATCAAGCATTTGTTTGGAGATATCAATACCAATTATTTTTCCACAAGTACCAATCCTTTTTTGAATTCTTGAAAAATTTAGTCCAGTACCACATCCAATTTCCAGTACAATATCCCCTTTTTTAAGTTCTAATTCTTCAGTGATAATGTTTCTGAAAATTCGATGTAATCCAAACCACATTATTGTTGAATAAATATCGTAAAATTTTGCTGACTTGCCGTAAATGGGTTTTTCTTTTTTTTCTTGTGTTGTATAATTATCGATTAACACTACCTTGTATTTTTCTTTTACTTGATATAAACCTTCCCATCTATTGATTTTCGTTAAATAAAATATGATTAATATCGTTAACTCACTTTGTGGTAAAAAACCGTTACCTTTAAATAGCATATTTGTGCTAGTGCACCGTAATTGTACAAAAAGTAATTAGTATTAAAAATGAATTATGATTTTTGCATAATAAGAAGTAATTTTGGTGTATAAAAATGATCGCAGATTTTTCTAGAATTTCATCTGAATTTTCATGTATTGATAATATTCCCCCTCTTATTGGATGTTTTGTCTCTGATAAAGATGGCAAGACGATATTAACATTTGAAATCTTTGAAGGCGCCTTGGAATCTTATCTAAAGAGGAATAACGACGATAATGAGGAAGAATCGTTCGATCTAGAATTGATCCCGATGTTTATTAGCGCTTTTGAGAGATTTTCCGAGCAAATTAATTTTAACGATCTCTCTGGACTTGATTTGAGAGGAACGGGATTAAAAATGTACAGTTTTTTCTGTTTTGAAAAATTTACAGTTACCTTTTTCCTAAGTCCTTCAATATTTATCAAACATCTTCGAGAAAAGATTATTTCCTTTTTTAATGATTTATATGAAAATAATCGGGATTTGTTCGATAATTTTTATAAAAGTGGTACGATTAACGAATCATCTCGTCTATGCTCAATTGGAAATGACTGGCTAAATGAATTGAACGCTAATTCTGCTTTTCAATAAATTAATACTTTTTTATTAGAAATATTTATTACCTCTAAAAAATAATCGTTAAAGTTAAATTTAAGATCATTTTAATTGTATTCTATAGAAGTGTGGGTTTTAATTTCTTACAAAACTCGCTTATAGAGATTTCAATTAACCTCGTCTCTCAAGCATAGCACCCATATGAAAACTGTAGAAGATATATTTAATTCAATGGCAGGCGAGTACGACGATTTATCAGACTTGTGGTACTCTTGGCTTTTTTCTAGATTGCATTATTTTATCACGAAAAATGTGATATGTAACAAGTTTCCTAAAAAAGTATTAGATGTTGGATGTGGAACCGGCCTTCAATCTTACTTATTTGCTTCTGCGGGATGCAAGGTTGTTGGATTCGATATTGCAGAAGATCTTATCGATATTGCAAGAAAGAAAGGAAGCTATTTTGAACCTAAAAAGTTGGAATTGTTTCCAATTTATCACGATTTTGTTTTAAAGTATAACAATTTAATAAGAAAGTACATGAATAAGAACCATTCTTCTTTAAATTATTGTGAACCAGAATTTTATTCAGGGGACGCAACCAATATTTCATATTCCGATCAAACTTTTGATCATGTGAATTGTTGTGGAAGCGTTTTAAGCTTTATTCCAAATTATAAAAAGGCCATTAGTGAAATAGCTCGCGTGCTCGTAAAAAATGGGACCTTTCTCATCGAAGTTGAGGGAAAGTGGAGCTTTAATATACTATATCAATTATTAGATCCCTTATTTCGTGGAAAATTTGAAATAAACACTAAATTTAAGGAAGGATTAAAATTTATTACAAAAAAACCCACGAGAAACATTAAAATCAATTTTCCATTTGGCGATTATAAAAATCCCGTTCACATGGACTTGAAATTATTCACTTCTTATTCCTTGAAGAGACTCCTCAAGTATTATGGTTTAAAAGTTGAAAAAAAATGGGCGATTCATTCCATAACGAATATGATCCCCTGTACTTATCTTGATAATTTGAAACCATCTAATAGGCTTAAAAAGATGTTTTACTTCCTTGCTCGTCTCGAAGAAAGGCTTCCGTTTTACATTCCAGGATCTAGCTTGGTCTTATTTGGTCGAAAAATAGTTTGAATTCGATACGAATTGATATTGATAAAGCTTATTGGAAAATACTTTCGAACTTATTATTCAAAAAGAAGAATCTTTTTTTTGATATAACATTCAATAATATGGAGTATATAATTGATATAAAATGAGTGATTTTATTGAACAACTTGCTGATAAAATCTATTTTATACGCGGTTTAAATAACGGAAAAATACCTTATTCCAATTCCGTTTTATACGGAAATATTTTGATCGACACGGGGATTTCAGAAAAACACATCATCAAGTTAAAAAGCCGGTTTAAAATTAACAAAATCTTGTTTAGCCATTGGCACGAAGACCACACACGCCATAACGAGCTTTTTGAAGG
>JAEOUI010000555.1 GCA_016839425.1 Promethearchaeota archaeon | reverse complement strand
TTTGCGGGATTTTTATACGCAACAACAGGAACTAGTGAATCAAAAGGGTAGTGAAATAGGGGATCTCATAGAAAATGAAGATATAATTATTATATCTAATGAAAACAAATCTAAACGATTTCTTTCTGAGGAAAAAAATAATAAAAAAAAACCCTATACATTGGATTATTATGCTCAAAAAAATAATAACAATAAAAGTAACTTTCCTTTAAAACTCACAAATAATGAAATCACGATATCTAAAGACTTGCCCTTGAAGTATGGCTTACGAAACGATTTCTATAATTGTTCTATTCCTTTTAATGTGAGTTCGTCAAATTTTCATATTGTGATTAGAAACTCCATCTTAGTTCAAATTTATAATATTTCTCCTGATAAATTTTCTTTCAGTAAGTTCCGCTTATTAAATGATAAATTCAAAAAAGAATTTAATCTAATTATTTTTGTTTTTGACTTGGTTGGTTTTACTGAACGATTTGTTGGAGAAAAAAGATTATTTAAAAAAAAAATTAAGCAACTTTCTCTTGATAATAATCTCCAAGTTATATCAATCGATGACTATTCCGAACTCCTCTTTTTAATACAATCGCTTCATAAACGAAATGAAGGAGAGTGATTCGAAAGATGGAAGAAATGGGATTCACAAAAAATAGAACACCATTTTATGTTTTTCTTTGCTCCAAATGCAAACAGTATTCATACGTAAAGACAACCCAAAAAACTAAAAAATGCCTGCGCTGTGGATTATCACATCAGGTAAAGAATCTAGCACCCATCTCAGAAGTTGTAAAAGGGAATACAAATGCTAAGAATAGAGTGATAACTTTACAGAACGAACTTGCTCGAAAAGAGTTAGGTTTTGAACCAGCTCTACGCGCTGATAATGATTTTTCCATTACACCGTTTAAATTAAAAACAGATTTGAATTCTATAAATGCAAAACCAGAAAATGAAGATAATAAAGTGATCAAGTTTAAAAATATAATTCACAAATTACAAGATCAATACAAGAGATTTCCAAGTTATCTTATTGAACTAGCCGCATTAGATCGGAATATTTCAAAGGAAGAAATTAAATTTTTACTAGCTGAATTCATTAATAAAAAGATCTTACAAAAAACAAAGGAAGGTTTATACTTTCTTTCAAATTAATCTGGTTTTGTATCCATCATCTTTTTCATGTAAAGTTTCATAAAATAGCGCTGGCTAGTGCAGTAATCAAGAATTTGCAGTTTAGTTAGTGAAATATTGCTTGCGAGGATATTGTCAATGAGTTGAATAAGGGTAAATAATTCATTTTTTTCGTTATAAGGATCCTTCATTGAATTGAAACTTTCTTTAATAGCTAACCGAATTTCACTCTTTAATAATTCTCCTGATTTGCGATTTTGAATAGAAAATTTTTCTCTTAATTTATCTACGGCAATCTTCATGAATAATATATTTTATTTCTCATTAAATTTTATAAAGAAAAAAAATATCCGAATTATTGGCGATCTCTTTGTTTAGTTAATTTCTTACAAAACTTAATGCCTAATCCTGTCCGTTTGTGTAAAATGTAAGGATTTTCCTTTCGAACCTTATCAGCAGTATGATACCCCGCATCGTGGAGTATTCTACCCCTCATCCGACCCACATTAGGGAGACGCAAGACTAAATCAAACAAATCTTCTTTAATACCATAATGCACGCGTGTTTGAAGTGTCTCTGCCATTTCAGCAATATTTATTAGGTCAGAATTTGATTCACTCATATAACGAGCAATAATACCAATAAATAAAATGATACGTTCAATATTATCACGAATCGAATACAAATCACCAGCCATAATTTTATAGTTATCAAGAATTTTTTCCAAAGATTCTTCATCAGTGTAATCAAGTAAAGGTTCAAGTAAATTCATATTTTTAACCCTTCCTTCACTTATTAAGACCTGATATGCTTCGCGAATTAGATCTTGAAATGTTGATATGATTGAATTTTCCAAGCGTGAACGAATTAATATTCCTGATACGGGATATAAATATAGTCTTATAATTAATTTTCCAAATTGAGAACACTTGAATCTATTGTTTTTAGACCTTATTACTAAACCCTTTTCTTCTAGATAATTGAGAATATATTGATCTTTAACAGCTTTCGGTACAATGTCTTCAGCATAATGCTGAACTCGCTTGCTTTTATGTCTCATTAGGTAGAGTAAGAAAGCGGTCATATGGTTACAAAATCGAAAACCGAATTCTTGACTAGCAAAATTATCAGTAAGGCCATTTTCAAAACCACAAGAACATTTGAGTCCTAAATTCACATCAAATAAGCAAATAAATATTCCAAAATCAGATTTTACCTCTCCTAACAGCGAAGTGTTCGACATTTTCAAAATTTTTACAGGAACATCTTTATTACAGAGAGAGCGTACAACATTAGGATCAGAATGTAACTTTAAAATGTTGAATGTAGAAATTTCTTTAATCATTAGAAATTGGTCAATAGGTATTTGTTTATCCTTCATTTGCTCCTTCATATTATGCCAAAAATATGTTTTTTCAAAGAAATTTTTTAAACCTTCAAAAGATAAGCTTTTTTCTTCATAAATTCTTAATAATGTCTGTTCTTTTAGGGTATTTATATCGCGTAACATTGAAGTAAGATTATTATACTTAGGAACTAATGGAGATTCGAGAGATAGCATCTTAAAATAATGGTCCTCTACCCATAATTTTTCTTCTAAGTTACTTACTAAAATGATTCCTTGACCAATAGGATCTAATCCAGGACGACCTGCTCTACCAAGCATTTGAAAAACCTCATTTGCTGAAAAAGCTTTGAAATAAGTAAATCCATCACCATCTTCGTAAAATTCAGAAAAATTCCTAATATTATTCATCGAAGTTACGTATTTTTTAAAATTTTTTAAGATGACAACGCGTGCAGGTGTATTTACACCAGCGGATAAGGTGGTAGTACAACAAATTACTTTCAAAATTCGATTTCTATATGAATCCTCTATAATCTTACGTTCTTTTGATAATAACCCCGCATGATGAAATGCTACACCATTTTTTATAACTTTCAGTAGTTCCTTGTCATGGCCTTTAATATCTTTCAATACTTCAACAATTTCTCTCAAGCGGTCTACTTCACTTTCCTTTAGATATTTCTTAATCTGATGGATGATATCTTGCGCTTGACGTTGAGTTGATTTGCGCGTGTTTAAGAAGATGAGAACTTGTCCTTCTTCTTTTAAAGTTTTATTCACAATTTTTTTTATGGAAGAATTCTTGTTTTGTGCGACTTGGATATCATATTTGAGCTTTACGGGTCTCTCATCTGATGTAATAAGAATGGTATTATTACCTAAAGAACTGAGCCATTGACAAAAAAATTCAGCA
>JAEOUI010000232.1 GCA_016839425.1 Promethearchaeota archaeon | reverse complement strand
TCCTTATGGAGCGCGTTTCACTAGCCTACATGTTCCTCTTACATTATATCTTAAAAAATTACACCTAAAAGATAATATCCTTGAAGTAGTAAATGAAGAATGAGATATAACTAAAAAATAAAAAAAAATAAATTGAAATAATATTGAGAAAAATTCAATCTTGGCTTAAATCATGCCAATTGCGATTTTCATGTCGCCTTGAGTGACTGTCTTTCTTCCAGCGTGTTTCGCAATGTCAAGAGCGCAAGCAGTTAAACTTTTGGCGTATTCTTCCAAATAATCCATTAACTTATCAACTGCGGCTCGGCTTACGATTTCAGCACCAGATTTCTTCATTAAAGCTCTCAAGGGACTCCAAGCAAAAGCTGCCATATTTTTTCATTCCTCCACATATTTGTTAATAATACTTTTATTCTCATTCCAATGCTAAAGCTTTGATCTTAAAAGTATTTATTAAGAATAAATTAGTATTACTTATATTTAAATGTACTGTTTGAACTGGGGTGATCGGTCCATATTGGAATGAGATAATGCGCGAGTTTCGACCGACAAAAAAAAATGGCAAAAAAAAGGTAAAAATTTTTTATTACCCATATCCGATCCATATAAATGATGAAATATATCATTAGATTTGTGCGATAATGATCTAAAATTATATCAATGCCTAGTTAGTTGGAAAAATACATCTTCTCAAAAGGTTAAATTCTTGCTTGAGATAAAAGATCTGATAGATTTGGATGCAAGTATAATACTTAAAAGAGCATGCTAAATGTATTATTATAAAATTATAACTAAATAAAACATGATAGATGTTTAAAATTTAATAGATGAAATGCACCGTCTTTAAGATTTTACGGCGAGACTATTTTTCGAAAAAATACTTCTAAATATTCTTTTTACAAGATTTTGTGGGTATTTTAAAAAGAATGTCGTCAATCTTGATTTTTTCGCATAGTTCTAATTTGTCGTATACTATATCCTCTAAAAGCTCCAATTTTTTAAGTTGAGTCTTTTGCATGTCGAATGAAGTATATATTATCTATTGATCTATGATTTGTCTTCTAACTATATAAAGGTATGGGAATAAACGGAAACCTTAAATATTATGCTTAAGAAAGTTTATTAAATTATTTGGTATTCCGTTCCTAAAGAGGAAACATTTCAGCGTTCGAATAAAAATAAATCAATATCAATAAATGGGTTTGATTACTATTATTCTTAAATGTAAAGACAATCCAAAGAGGATAGTTAGTTTATCAGGTATTTCGCTTTAAACCGTAATCGTAAAGGGCTAAGAACGCCTGAGCTGCTCGTTTCATGTTTGGAAACACGATAAAACCATCTCTAACCAAGTTCTGAAAAAAATTGTTCCTATTTTCGTCGGGATATTCTGGTAAAGTTATGATTAAGATCTTGCCTAACTCCTCGACATGGCGCTTGATTTCTAAGATGTTATCGTAATACCACTGAAATTCGGGATCTTGGATATTCCTCCACGAGTCGCTTTCGATGATGACGAGATCGATTTCCTCCGTGATCGCTGCTTGTGTGATTTTTCTATATGCATCAGTATATACCATCCACGGGAGATCTAAAGGGTTACTGAGGCTTCCTACCTTGAGTTGATGTATTTTTTGCAATTTTTCAAGGGTTTCGCCTTCAAAATAAGGTAAATCTAGTCCAGATTGAGTAACGACATCCGCAGCAAGAATTCCAAAACCTCCCGACCATACGATTACTAAAACATTTTTTCCTCGAGGATATATCTTATCTTCTTCTCGATTCTTAAGAAGCTCGTGAAATAAATATGTATAATCTAACATGTCGTCAAGCGAGGGAGGGACATCAATAGCGGGTGTTTGTTTGAATATGGCGTCCCAGATCTTATGATCCGAAACAATAGCCCCCGTATGCGTGACCGCTGCCATCTGGGATCGGGTAGTTCGTCCTCCTTTCATGAATAAGACGGGCTTGTTCATTGATTTTAAAGTATTAAATAATCTCCTTCCTTCGTGAGGGTATAATTTTGTAAATCCTTCTAAATACACGCAAATGACTTTAGTTTGAGGATCCTCGTTGAGATATTTTAAAAAATCGGAGATTTGAAGATCGAGACAATTTCCCACGCTTACTCCTTTTGAAAACTTAAGTTTATGTCTTGAAACGCCAAAAACGATCGTTTTGGTGTGCAAGTCCCCCGATTGGTAAATAAGCCCAATCGATCCCGATTCGTTTGGAAATTTATAACTATATGACACGCCTCCTTCTGGGCAGTAAACACCCATGCAGTTTGGACCAAGTACTCTCGTTGTTTTTCCCCTTGAATCGACCAATTCCTTGATCTCTCGCTCGATTTCTTCTCCTGTTTCGTCCATTTCGCCCATACCTGCCGTAAAAATGTGAAAGATCCTTACCGTCTTTTTTGATAAAATCTCTGTCAATTTATCGAGAAGTTCTTCCTTTTTTATGGCGATGATCACGAGATCGAGCACATCTATGGGAATATCGTCAATGGTCTTGTAACATTTTTGTCCGAGTATCTCTTCTCGTTTGGAAGTTACCAAATACAAGTTCTTGAGATCAAAATTCTGGCTCATTAACCCGTCGATAAAAAACTTATATCTTTCGCTTGCGTATATTATTGTAACATTTTTAGGATAGAATAACGAATCTAACGATTTATCGATCATGACATGTTCGGTGTTCATTTAGGAAATTACTTAAGGAAATGCAATAAAACTTAAGTTGTTAACGATTATCAAAAATTTTTCCAAAATTGTCTGGAGAGAAAATAGTAGATGTGTATGGTATTTACGATATAGAATCTCCCGGTCAGATTGGATATCGTATAAGATCTATGGGAAGAGCCGTTTCTTGGACGGATTCTCACGATAACTTCTGGCTTTTTGGAGGTTCAGGATATGCTCAATCAGGAGAAATAGGGTATTTAAACGACCTTTGGAAGTTTGATTACCTATTATCGGCTTATTGAATCTATTTTAAATCATTTTTTCTATTTTTCAAAAATATTCGAATTTCTCGGAGCTAGAAAAACGAAATTGATGCTAAAGAAACGAGAAAAGGATTTTTTTGAACGAATCTTATTACAGTAAATTGAAATTTTATAAATCTTGAATTTAAATATTATAACTGGTAAAATAATATTTATCAAATGTTCAATTATAAGAACTATAATTTATCAAAAAGGTAAAATTCAATGGAGAAAAAGACGAAAATTCTCTTTT
>JAEOUI010000231.1 GCA_016839425.1 Promethearchaeota archaeon | reverse complement strand
CAACCTTTACATGATTTACAGGATAATGGCTTAAAATAGCGTTTAATTGGCTATCTAACATATCGGAAAGAGTCTTAAATTCAAAAAATTCCTTAGTCGTTTGACTCGTCACTGCTGTTATGACAGAAAATGCGTGAATTCCACATCTATCGAAGGTTCTAATGTCTGCTTGTATTCCAGCACTTGAAGTAGGATCTGCTCCGGCGATGGTCAAACAAAATTGTTTCATACTTTACCATATGTAAGCATTAAAGAAAAAGATAATTACACGATTTAGTAAATGTCGAGAAGTAATTTCAATCATTTTTTGGTACTCTATCAAAGGCCCATTGAGCCTTGTCCTTTAACCCAAGTTCCTCGTACGCTTTACCTAAGTATAAAAATGCATCTGGAAAATCAAACTTTTCCTTTACTAACTTGAATAAAAAATTGATTGCCATATCGTATCGACCCCTGAGATAATTTATCTTACCCTTCAAAAACATAAAAATGTACTTGTGTTCTTCTTCTAAATTTCCCTTAACAGAATTTAATTTGTCCAAGGCGTCTATATATTTTTCTTCAGATTCAAGTTTTTCGATGACTTCGAAGAATTTCTTATATGTAATATTATTGGCAATCCTCTCGAGTTCAGAGAGTTCATTTTGTCTGTTTTGTTTATTTTGCTCCTCTTGTCTTTCCTCTTTCTTTTTATCGAAATAATGTTGAAAAGTGCTTATGGTAGACTCTGAATATGGCGTACTACAAAGAGGACAATTTTTCGAATGAGTGAACCATTCTTCGAGGCATTCCAAGTGGACGGAGTGATTATTCGGGCAATCCACCTTATGGCTCATGTCTAAGATATTTTTATGGCAGATTAAACACTTCATGGTTTGTTTTATTATGCATGTTGTTATATTCGTTAGATCAAGCTCGAAGGAAATCCATTTTTCGCTGAATCTTCATTCATAATCTTTCTAGATTGTAGCTATTTTATTAGTAATAAAAATTACAATATAAAAATATGTTTAAAAGTAAGATTTGTTATTATAGATACAAAATAATTTTTATTGGGAACTTATTTGAGCGTGCATAGAGAAGTTCTGCTTTCGAACTTAAGTCAAAACTTTATCGAAGTAAATCCAGAAATTCAAGCAATAATTGTATCCGATCAAGATGGGTTAATCATATCTGGAGAAAAGAGAGCAGATATAGATCTTGAGATAGTTTCAGTGCTCACGGCGATCGTTAATCCAATTTTAGAACGTATTCGAGACGAATTTTCTTTCAAGAAATTCGGAAACGCATCTTTTGATACAGATGATCATAGGTTATTGTTTATTTCCGTAGACGAGAAAATAACGCTCAGCTTAGTCATCGATAATATGGCGTCGATTGACAAATTTAGTCCTTACGCATTTTTTCTTGCTGAGAAGGTTGCACAAATTTTAAATGCTGAAGAAAACGAGGTCATCCAAATCATTCTTCCTAATTTTGATTACGCAACTGTTGAATCTGAACGAATGAAACATCAAGTATATCAGCTTAGACTAGAATCAGGAGGTATTTATAGGTTCAAATTCATTATATTGGGCGATCACGAAGTGGGAAAAACCTCGATAGTTAGAAGATTTGTCGAAGACAGGTTCTCACACGATTATAGGGCAACTATTGGCCTAAACATTTTATCGCACGATTTTGAAGCGTTTTCAAATAAAATTAGTTTGTCCTTATGGGATATAGGGGCTCAAAAATATTTCAAGCGTTTTAGAAAGACTTACTATATGGGCGCTCAAGCCGCCTTTTTGGTTTTTGATATTACTAATAGAGGAACTTTTGATAATATTGACCCGTGGTTGGAAGAACTGAACGATTTTATTGAAAATCGCGACCTTTCGATAATAATTATAGGAAACAAAACAGATTTAGAGCAAGAAAGGCAAGTTACTAAGGCTGAAGGTGCCGATAAGGCGGCATTGTTATCCCATCAACAATCAAAACAAATTTCGTATATAGAAACGAGCGCTTTATCTGGTGAAAATATAGAAGATGCATTTAACTTAATATCATATCACCATATTATGAAAAGCAAGGAAAGAGAAGAGGATCGGTTAAAAGAAGGCTTAGCTAATCAAATCAAGAGCTTGCTAGATGATAAACTTAGTTTAAATCTCGTATTTATTGCTGAAAATCCTTTTTGGAGCCCAGGCTTGCAGGTCTTAACGGAAATACCCCAATTAGGAAAATTTGCGAAAGTTAGAGACTTAAAAGAAGAAAAATTATATGAATATAGCAATGGATTAACCTTAAAAAATTATTTATATAAAAATTATCGTATAATCCCTGAAGACGATGGAGTGCTCTGCATTTTTGATGCTCGGCAAAAAACACATATCGATCCTTTTTGGAAGGACATCGTTGTAGATATTATTAAAACCATTAGGGAAAATAAAGTCGTTCTGATCGGTATCCGCGTTTCTGAAAGTGCTGATTGGTCGGTCTTAATGGAAGAAATGAATGTTAATTATTTATTGGAAAATAAAATGGTTTCACTTCTCTTTTTTAAAATAAGTGGAGAGTATCGACTCGAAATCTTTGATGAACTTCAGATAATGCTTTCTAGTATTAAAATGTAATTCTGAGAAGAGTTAAATTGTCTATTTTTTTAGACGAATCCTCAATTTTTGTGATATTAAATCCCCCATTTCAGCTGTCGAAAGAGTATTGAGTTCGTCATTCTTGATATCGACGGTTCGTCCTTCGTTTAAGGCGTCTTCAACTGCCATTTCAATATCGTCTCCAAGAGAAATTTCTCCAAAAGATTCCTGCATCATCAGTTTCACGCTCAGTAATGTACCAATAGGATTTGCAATGCCTTTTCCTGCAATATCGGGAGCAGAACCGTGAATGGGTTCGTACATTGATACTTTACCTGGATGAATGTTTCCGCTAGATGCCATTCCAAGGCTCCCAATTAGAAACGCCCCTTCGTCGCTAATAATATCTCCAAACATATTTTCCGTAACAACGGTTTCATACGAATAAGGTGCTCGAATTAACCATTGACAAAACGCGTCGATATAAATGTCTTCGGTTTTGATCCCTGGATAATCTCCCGCCATATCGTGAAAAATACTACGCCATAATTGAGATGTTTTTAAGATATTTGCTTTATCTACAGAAGTGACTTTAGAATGCCCATTTCTTTTGGCAAATTCATAAGCATATTTGATGATCCGCTCACATCCTTTTTTGGTGTACAACATGACATTCTGCGCTTCGTCATCTTTCAAATAACCAATGTTCTTATATATTCCTTCTGTGTTTTCTCGAACAAAAGTAATGTCTATACCTTTTCCGATAAATTCTTCCTTTAAAGGGCACCGATCTCTTAAAGCCTCGTATAACTTAATCGGTCTTAAGTTAACATATAAGTCAAGACCTTGTCGTATCTTTAGTATTGCTGATTCTGCTACTCCTTGAGGCAAACCAGGAATGCCAATTGCTCCAAACAACAATGCGTCTGAATTCTTAATTATTTCGAACGATTTTTCTGGAAGGCTCTCCCCTGTTTCTTTCCATACAGCCCCACCTGCAGGGGCCTCTTGAAATTTAAATTCAAAATCTGATTGATCGGCGATTACTTTTATCAATTTAATTCCCTCGTTTACGACCTCTGGTCCAACGCCGTCTCCCTTGCAAACCGAAATAATTTTCTTCATAACTGTAAAATATTCAGAATTCAATATTAATTCTTCCCTTAGAAGAAAAAAATCGTATTACAAGAGTTTTGCTAAAAAATGTATGAATTCTTCTATAGGTTATAACATTGGTTATAAAACTTGTATTGATAAAAATCTAAATAAATAACTAGTACAAACTCCTTTTTTTCTATTTATTGCCAATCCTAGATAATTACTTTAAGGAAAAAAGGGAGGGGGGTAAAACAAATAGCCCATATCCAACTCTAACGCGCCTAATTAAAGCATATTATACAATAAAACGATAATAGAATATAATGATGTCCAGAGTCTTTATTTTTAAAAGTATGAATAGATCTCGGAGGAGAGGGCTCATAACCTCATTTACGAGTTTTCTAATTAAACATCGCAATTTTGTCGATTGGTCGAAAATATTAACCCAATCGAGTGGTTTCGGAAAAAATACGCAATCTTTAAATATTTGAATGAAGTAATATTACTTAATACGGTTTAAATTGCAAGACATAAACTGTAAAAAAATTTTATAATATAAGTGGAGGAATGAAAAATATGGCTAAAAAAGTATTTGCTTGGAGTCCAGTTAGAAAATTGATGAAGGATTTCGGAGCTGAGATGGTTGCTCGAGAAGCAGTTGACGCTTTAATCGACTATTTAGAGAAATTGGCGAAAGGAGTCACAAATAAAGCTTTAGAAATGACCCGACACGCTTCGAGAAAGAAACTCACTTCTAAAGACATGGATTTGGCAATGAAATTGATCTAAATCTCTTTAAATCAATATTTATAGCATCTCGAAATCGAGACTATAATTTTTTATCATTTTTTCTTTCTTTTTTATATTTTATATTATGATTTTTAAAAGATAAAGCCTATATTTTTAAATAGTTAACCTAATGATAATCTTAAAAAACATTTTCTGAACAAAATGGATTTTAAGTTTCAAGAGCCCAAAAAAGAAACAAAGAATCGATCCTGTTTTCGATGTAATAAACACATACAATTCAAGGATTTTTGTTTTAGAAACCGTTATATTTCGGGACCTCGGCGAATTAAGCTATGGGAAAATCCTCTATTAGAATTTTATTGTTGTATGTGTTATGACGAGATTTTCAAATCCGAAAAAACTGCTCTCATAAAAAAGAAAATCAATCTTGGAGATGCGGAGGTAGTAAGATTTTTAGAATCTTCTCTTAATATGGAATTACCCATCGTTCGAAAGATTGATTTTAACACCGTGGGCATTGCAATTAAAAATAAAAGAATCGTTGGGTTAGGTCTTTATAAGGTTGGATTAAAAGACATTCCTGAATATCTTTCGGAGCTAGATAATTTAATTGTATTGAACTTGGCGTGGAATTCCATTTCTGAGCTTTCCGATTGTATTACTTCCATGAAGAAATTGAGAACTATCGATTTAATTGGAAATGAATTAGACCGACTCCCACCAAGTATTGTCAATCTAATTTCTCTTGAAGAAATCGATCTTAGTTTTAATTTCATTAAAGAAATACCCGCTTTTGTTAGTGAAATTCCCCGTCTTAACCTCTTAAAATTGTTCAAAAACAGGATTTCGTTCATCTCGGAATCGGTGCTCGAAAAGGAGTCTAAAGGTTTAAAGATTCTATTATAATTTATTATCTTTCAAATTTCAAATAATTTTTAATCTATCCACGCCAAGACTATTTATCTGATTAATTTAACTATAATTTAATTATAAACGCTTGAGAAATATGGTAGAAATAGTAACAATTATACTCGGCATCTCATTAGCAATTTTAGCGACTTGTATGGTAAATATCGGTGTGGCACTACAGAAAAAGGGGTTAATGGATGGGCTTCCAGAGCTAGATCTTCAAGGAGGCGTGAGCGGACTTGGTTCCAGCTTTGCGAACTATTTCAGAAACAAATACTGGGTGATTGGATTTGCCTTAGGGATTGTCGGGTGGATACCATATGTCATTGCTCAAGGTTTCGTTGGCATTATCATCGTTCAACCTCTCCAAAATGTTGGACTCATCGTGATGGTTATTTGTGCTAATAGAATGCTTAACGAAAAAATAACTGTCGTAGAAATTGCAGCTATAGGTCTCTTAATCTTTTCAACCGTATTAATTGCTCTTTCAGAAATTTCAAGCGTATACATTGACTTATCGTCGTTTATTCTACCCTTCCTGATTTTTCTCCTCATAATATTTTTAATCGTAATAATGAGCGTGCTAATTGGCAAGAAACTAAAACAAAGAAATATCACCGCTTTATTCAAGATTATCGTTGCGGGATTGTTATTCAGTCTTGGAGGTCTCTTTGGGAATATTTTAGCACAAGCATATGTTGACGCTTCAATAAACATCATATCCCTGTTTGGATGGGCAGAAGTACTATTTGGCGTTTTTTGGTTTGATTACGCACATTTATGGGTGTTCTTGGGATTTTACGGTTTAATTGCTTTTAATTTTGTTGGAATAGTATATCAAAACAATGGAATGCAAAAGGGCAAGGCTGTTGTTTTATGGCCGATACAAACCAGTATTAATTTAGTCGTGCCTATTATCGTGGGATTTGTAGTTTTTAACCAAACTGTGTTGAATTTACCCTTGTTTTTAATTGCAATAATTCTTATTTTAATTGCTACGCTAGTTTTAAGTAGGACACAAGCGAGAGTGGAAAGTAATTCTGATAATATTTTAGATTGATCATTCTTAATTAGTTTTAAAAATAAGTTTGGGGCATAGAAAAACCAAAATCCTAAAAAATAAAAACACATGGTAAAGCTTAGAAATATTCAATTAAATTCTCTAATTATCTTTTTATTTAATTGGACATACATATAAATTTAAATGTGATATAAAAAATATATAGCTTAGTTAAACAAGATATTTATAATGATGTATTGTCCATCTTGCGGAAGTAGAGTTAACGATCCAACACAAAAATATTGTGAATTATGCGGAGAACTTTTACCAAAAGAAGAAGTTCAAAGTAAAAAAAACGAAAACGATCCAAGGGAAATCGATGTTCTCAAGCAAGAAATTAGTTATTTAAAAACACAGGCGAATAATGTCAAGCGAGAAACTAACATAATTAATACGATCCCTCGTACGTCTTCTTCTCGAAACGGACAAAAAGGTTGCGGATATTGTTGTTGTTTTTTGTTATTCATTATGTTCGTGTATTTTTTCTTTTTTAGTTCGTTTTGGTTGTATTATTAATCTTAAATCAAATAATAAATATCAAATAATTGATTAATCTGGTTTATAAGAAAGATTTAAAGAGCAGGCCCGAGGGGATGTATCCCTTTAAAAAGATTTTTTTTAACGCTTGAACCCCCGATCTTCAGCTCTCTCCAGCTATTAGCTTAGGAGGCTGCCGCGATATCCATGCTTCGCCACGGGCCTATAAAATATATTAGAATATTATCTATAAAAGAACCATTAAATAAAAGTTCATCACATAGATTTTAAGTTTGATTTTATTTAGTCATAAGAATTTATTTATTGAGATTTAAAATTATTAATATCCTTTTTTTATTTTTACTATGATTGAATACTCCTATAAATTTAAAGCGCTCCTATAATAAGCCACTCCACATGTCCCGCAAAAATATTTTCCGTTTATAATAATGGCGTTTTCAATGGGAATATCTTTCTGGCAATTTTTCACACAACAAGTGACAATTTTTACATCATTTTTTTCCGACATTCATTTTCACATTTTTAAGGAATATAATAATTAGTATTTGATAAAACAAAAGGTTTTAATTAGATTTTAGAAAGTATTTAATTATAGAATTTTTTTTAAACAATAATTATCGTAGTGTAATAAAGTATGGAAAGACGACAACAACATAATAGACCTAACCGACCGATCGATTACTTGAGAAACTCGGTCACCAAGACGATTTTGATCAAGATTAAAAGGAACAGGCTGTTTAGGGGTAAGTTATCTGGATTTGACGAGCATTTGAACCTATTCTTGGAAGACGCCTCTCAGATATTTGAATATCAAGACGAAGAAGGAAATATTAAAGAAGAACACGAGCAATTAGGCACGGTTATCATTCGTGGAGATAATGTCATATTCGTGAATCTTTCCAGCGATTAGGTAATTAAATATCAATCTGAAACCTTAAATTCAAACAGATCGTAAAAGTCTATTAAATTCAATATCTTTTTATGCTAGTTCTCTTGTAATATAACCAATTATTATAATCTAGCAATATTTTGTCTGGAAAGTAATATCTCATGATTCCGATAAAAAATAATGATTTAAGTTCGCCAAAAGATAGAACATACACGATCAATCCGAACTTGGGTCGACCATTCTTCATAAATATAGATGCAAAACTTAAGAATACAATTTTTAAAGCACCTATTTTATTTGCAAGTACTATTAAAGATCTGAAATCCTTTCGAGAAACCGTCAGGAACGAACTTGAATTACTTCCTATTTTTGAATATAAATGGAAATTAAGAGAATTATTGAATAAAGCGGAGGAGTACGAGAAAAAGAAAACTTTTTGGAAGAGATTCAAGGCTAAAATGGCTAAAAAGAAAATTAAAAAAGAAATGGCTTCTGAAACCGCAATTGAGAATCAATTAAAAAAATTGAAAACTAGGGCAATCAGAGGAGATCCAATAGTTCCGAAAATATACGATTTTAAGGAGATAATTCCACTATCAATAAATAATCCACAATATATCAAAAAAGATATGTTCTTCCCACAAAGATATTTATTCAAGTATGGGGCATTAAACGAATCCTATAAATTTTATGGTGCTATAATGGAATTCGAACTCACTTGGGAAATAATTGATTTTTTAAAAGGTCGAATGTTCGTAATGTTTGATATTGTTCTAAATAAAAAAAGAGTTAATTATCATTCAATCGTAATCTCAAAAAATGACTGGAGAAACATGACTTTTGTTCATGCCACGGATTTGCATTTAGCTGAAAGAAACGATAAAATATATGGAATCATCAAAAAATGGACACAAACAGTCAATACAGAAAAATTCCAGAAATCATTGAGTAAATATTCTAAAAAATTTAAATTAACACAGGATACCACGAAAGTTGAAAACAATATTGAATCAAAATCATTGATCAAGCGATTAATAAACCCAAATAATCAATTTCGAAGATTTATCAAGTTAATGAATAAAAAAATAAGTCTGAATCAATTAGATTTTGTTGTTATTACAGGTGATATTATTGATTTCACTTTATTAAGCAGGATCACTAAAAAAATCTTTAAAACAGCAGATTTTAGTTATGAAAACACTAATTGGCAAGTATTTAGAGACATAATTACAAATTATCCCTCTAAAGAAAAACCAAAATACTTGGCGGTTGCTAGAGGGGAAGAACTTCTCTGTCCTGTAATTACTGTTTTAGGAAACCACGATTTTCGAGTTTCGAGCTACGATTTGAATTGGGGAGGCATGTACAAGAAAATGGGATTAAATGCGTTTGAAGCAATTTCGCTGAATGAGATGTTTTTATCCTCTCCGATTGACGCCATAACGAAAAGCTATAACGCTTTAAGAGGTTATTGGACCGAAATTAATTCTTCCTTAGATTTCTTCATCAAATTGGGAAGCAATATATTCATTTTCCTTAACAGTGGCCCCGATGCTTATAAAAATGTAAGGGACTTTATGGCGGGGCATCCTTCTGTAACGGGTCTTACAAGCAAGCAAATTAAATTCCTTGAAAATATTATCAATAGTGAATATTCTCGAGAGGTTAATATTTTCCTGTTTCTACACGGACCTCCTATTAATACTGGTGGAAAGCGAAATATTGTACAAAGATTATCTAAAGCTATAAGTAAGAAGGACATTAAGATAAAAATTAGCGATTTCAAGGAAACTCTCTTTGGAAAACATGCGGATAAACTTTCAAACGCTCGGATTGATGGCAAGTTCAATGTAAAATACGGAACTATCTCGACGAATTGGGAAAAATTAATTGAATTTTGTAAGGACTACACTGTATTAACATTAGCGGGACATACTCACAAGTTGAACGAATATCGACTTGCCGATCCTCAAGGAGAAAAAACAAAAGTCTACGACGCACCTCCCTTTATAATAAAAAAGATTGAAAATCCTGCCGCAATTTTTCACGACTCCTATTCCGAGCTATATGATAATATAAAAGAAATAGTTCAATATGGTCCCTTTATTGTTCAAACGCCAGCTTTAGGATTAGGAAGCTATGGTGATAATAAATCCGCTGGAGCATACAGGGAAATTAAAATTAAGGACGGTAAACTAGAATCGTTTAAGGTTCATAGCGTTAATAGTAAAAAATAGCTTGTTTATTTATATGTTAAGATTTTAAGTATTGATCAGATCGTATCCTATTTCAAAAGCTTTAATGTTTTCCTCAGACTTATTTAAAAAATCATCAAGAACTTCTATCATCAAATCCTTGGCGAATATTTCCTTGAATTCTTTTGCAGCAACACCTAATATCATGCTATTTTGGTATACTGAATGATTTAGTCGAGCTTTAGAAAACTCGTAAAAATCCATTGAGATAACGCGCCTGGCAAATTGGTCCAAGAGGTCAATGATTTTAGCAATTGAAGGGTAATCATTCTCTTGGTTTGATTTTAAAATGACGTTGCGAGGAACGATTTCGTGAGTATTTACAATAACAACAGTCTTTTCTGAAATGAAATTTAGATTTCTTAAGGTTTCCAAGGGTTCCAAGCCTAATACGAGATGGGCATCGTTCATTGGAATTGTAGGAGATATTAAATCGCCTATATCATATTTCTGCTCTAGTGAATATATTTGCCCGTCAATGAGGTATCTTATAGTCGCTAAGACCGAGCCTTCCCTGCAGGATTGTTGTCAAATGCGCAACAACCTCTCTGCGAAACGCCCCTGGTCTCCGTACCAACGACATTCTTTATTAATTTAGACCTCAAACCATATTCTCGCATTATGTTCCCTAAAAGTACAACACCTTGACCGCCCACACCTGTTAATAATATGTTATATAT